>DSCZ01000287.1 GCA_011048855.1 Desulfobacteraceae bacterium
CATTATAAATTCAATCGACTCCATGTGCCCGGTATTTTTCGGAGCTCAACTAAAAAATTTATGTTTTATACAATAAATGGGGAATTTTAACATGCGAAAATCAATTCTGATCATTGATGACGACCCGGATGTAGTTTTGTATCTTTCAACCCTCCTGAAAGATCATGGATTCAGGACATTGTCGGCTTCCGACGGAATCGAAGGTTTCAACCGGGCCAGGAGTGAACAACCTGATTTGATTCTTCTCGATCTGATGATGCCTGCAAAAAGCGGGATTTCTTTACTTGCGGATTTGAAAAAAGACGAGGCTTTAAGAAAAATACCGGTGATCATGGTCACCGGGGTGTCCGGAGAAACCGGTATCGGGATAGAATCATTTCTTCAGGCTTTGATCGACGACGGGGTCTGTGAGGACCCGGAGCCGGCCGGTTATCTTGAGAAACCTGTTCGGCCGGAACGCCTCCTCCGTTTGGTCAATGGTGTTTTTCGGGATCAGAAATAATAAAAAGCTGTTTACTGTAGCCTTATGGATACGTTTAATAGAACAATATTCGACAGTTTGATAGATCCAGCACTGATTATGGACGGAGAGGGCAGGATCAAAAATGCCAACGTTGCGTTTATGCAATGTTTTGATGCAGGCATTGACGATATCATTGGAGTTCATTGTTATCAGTTGCTTTTCGACCGGAATATTGCGTGCGAAAAAGATTCATGTCCGGTTCTCGGCGCCGTTGAACCCGGCAGGAACGAGTACCACTTTTCCAGGAACGGGGCGGAGGTTTTTTACGAGGTGGATTACCGTCCGCTTTCCGTTCCGCCAACGCTGAATTCGAACTGGCTGTTGACAATGAGGGATGTGTCGGTCCGGAGACGCCTTGCACTGGAAGTCGAAAAATCGGAGAAAAAGTATAAAGATCTGTTTCATAACGCGACCGAAGGGCTCGCATTGTTTTCGGACCGCGGAGTCGTACTGGAGTGCAACTACAGCCTGGCCCGCCTGCTCGGATACGCCAGGAAGGACATCGAAGGCACCGGTATGGGCCGTTTCACCACCGGGTATGCACGGAAGATTTTTGAAAGCCCTCTGGATGGGCTGAAGACACTGGGTTTCGTCTCTGTCGAAATGGAGATGCTTAAGAAGAGCGGCGGGAAAATTCCGGTTGAGGCAGACATAAACTGGCTCCCTTATGAAGGGGTTTTCAGGATCATGATCCGAGATGTCACGATGAAGAAAAAGATCGAGTGGTCCAGGAGAACCTATTCCGAAATGCTGGAGCGGGAGGTGGAAACCCGGACGAGGGAACTCAAGGAATCCGAACAGGAAATGAGACACCAGAAAAACACGGCAGAGGGGATCCTGCGTGGCACCCCCATCCCGATGTTTGTTCTCGACAGAAACCATCGTGTGATTTACTGGAACCGGGCCTGTGAAAAGCTGACAGGTTTCCCGAGCAGGAAACTGGTAGGCACGGATAATCACTGGAAGCCGTTTTATCCCCATAAACGACCGATGCTGGCGGACCTGGTGATGGAGAGAGATCTTGATGCGATAATGGATCTCTACAAAGATATGAATCTGCGGGCCTCTACATTTATCGAGGGGGCCTATGAGGCTGAGCATTTTTTCCCTTCCCTGGGGCCGGGAGGCATATATTTGCATATAAATGCGGCCCCGATAATGGATGATACGGGTAAAATACAGGGTGCAATCGTAACTTATCAGGATCTCAGTGAAATACATAGGCTGCAGAAAGAAAAGGAGCAGGCCGAGCGTATGGCTGCGATCGGGCGGACCGTCGCCGGCCTTGCTCATTACATCAAGAACGTGCTTACCGGTCTCGACGGCGGCGCCTATGTTATCAACTCTGCTATTTCCAAGCGGGATTTGGATCTCGTTGAGAATGGATGGAATATGGTCGAGCGCAATATCGAACAGATAAGCGGGATCGTGAGCGATATGTTGATATACTCGCGTGAACGCACGCCGAATTACCAGATGACATGCCCCAACGAACTGGTCTCCGAGGTGCTGGAGCTAATTTACCAGAGGGCCAAGCTGGCGGGTGTATCGCTTGAAAGGGATCTCGCCACCGGTCTCGAACCGGTGGCGATGGACAGAACCGGTATTTACCGATGCCTGTTGAATTTGGTAACTAATGCGGTCGACGCCTGCACTCTGGAGGGCATTGTACATGGCAAGGGGATCGTAAGGGTCAAGACCGACCGACCCGCCGGGTGGGGGGTCAGATTCCAGGTCGAGGACAACGGCACCGGCATCGACGAGGCGGCCCGCGAAAGGCTTTTTACCGATTTTTTTACGACCAAGGGATACAAGGGAACTGGACTGGGCCTTCCTGTGACGGACAAAATCGTCAGGGAGCACGGCGGTAGAATTATTTTCGACTCCCAACCCGGCAGTGGTACAACCTTTTCGCTGCTGCTGCCCGAAAGCCCACCCTTGTAAATGCCCCGATGTTTTTCATCCTGTCTAATATATACGACAACTTATTGATTCTACATAACTACATTTCTTTTGCAATGGCCCTGTAACTATGGTACACAATTTTTTATGAAGGGCAACAGGTGGGAAGATCACTACACCCGCAGGGCCAGGCAGGAGCAGTGGCGTGCCAGGTCCGTTTACAAACTCAAAGAAATCGATGCACGGTTCAAGATTTTGCGAAAAGGATCAAAGGTGCTGGACCTGGGCTGCCATCCCGGTTCCTGGTCCCAGTATTGCTTGTCCCGTGTGGGTGCGGAAGGGGTTGTCGTCGGAATCGACCTGGTTCCGGTGAATAAGATGCCCGCGGGCAATTTTCATTTCATCCAGGCGGATATCAACGAGATCGATGAGACACTGCTTACGGATTTCATGCCGCGGGCCGATGTGGTGTTGAGCGATATGGCGCCGGGCACCACGGGGAGCAGGGTGACGGATTCGGCCCGATCATTTGCGCTGGGTGGGAAGGCCCTGGAAACAGCTGAAAAGATGCTGAACAACGGTGGGGTGTTCGTCTGTAAATTACTGGAGGGTGAGTCGGTCAGGGATTTTGTTTCGAAAATGGGCACGAGATTCAGGGATGTGCGTATTTACAGGCCGAAAGCCACCCGTAAGCGAAGCAGTGAAGTATACGTCGTCGGAAGGAGTTTTACCGGTGGTTTTTAATATCAGGAGGCAGTGATGTCAGGACACTCTAAATGGAGTTCGATAAAGCATAAAAAAGGTGCAGCCGATGCCAAGCGGGGGAAAATCTTTACCAAGTTGATAAAAGAGATCACGGTGGCCGCGCGTTTGGGCGGCGGAGATCTGAACGGAAACCCCCGGCTGAGGACGGCGGTGGATGCCGCCAAGGCCGCCAATATGCCGAAGGATAATATCGAACGCGGCATAAAGAAAGGCACCGGCGAACTGGAAGGTGTCAGCTACGAAGAAACCAACTACGAAGGTTATGGCCCGGGTGGCGTCGCCGTGCTGGTTGAATGCCTTACCGACAAAAAGAACCGGACGGTCGCGGATGTCAAACATATTTTCGAACGAAACGGGGGGAGCCTTGGGGAGCCCGGTTGTGTCGCCTGGATGTTCGAGAAAAAGGGCCTGATCGTTGTGGACAAGGCCGCGGTTGACGAAGAGTCACTGCTGGAGCTGGCATTGAACTCAGGAGCCGAAGATGTCAAGGATGACGGGGATGAATTCGAGGTCATCACTGATCCGGGGGATTTCGTGGCTGTCAAGAGTGCGATTGAAGAGGCGGGCATGCCGATTAATCTGGCTGAAAACGGTATGATTCCGAAAAATACCGTTAAACTGGAAGGTAAGAAAGCTCAACAGATGCTTTCGTTGATGGAAGCTCTTGAAGATAATGACGACGTCAGCAACGTGTATGCAAATTTCGATATTCCCGATGAAGAAATGGAGGCCCTGGGCTGATGCTGGTTCTGGGGGTCGATCCCGGCTCCAGGATCACTGGTTTCGGATTTGTCCGGTCTGAAAACAACCGTTTGAAATGCATTGATTACGGTCACATAGGATCTTCCGGCGCAGTGCCGTTCTACCGGCGTATACACAATATATTCGAGGAGATGGCATCCCTTATGGCCAGGTACCAGCCTGATCAGATGGCCATAGAGGATGTGTTTTACGCAAAAAACGTAAAAAGTTCGTTGAAACTGGGACACGCCAGAGGAGCGGTGTTGATCGCGGCCGTTCATTGCGGAGTTGAGATATTCGAGTATTCTCCGCTGGAGATCAAGAAGGCGCTTGTGGGCTACGGAAGGGCGGACAAGGAGCAGGTTCGTGCGATGGTGAGAACGATACTCGGCTTGAGGTCAATGCCTAATCTGGATACATCGGATGCCCTGGCTGCGGCTATCTGCCATATAAACAGCCGTTACGCCGCCGTTTTCCGGGGACCTGCGAGATGATCGCTTATTTGACCGGTGTTATAACTTCCAGAACCACCAACACCGTTGTGGTGGACGTTGGAGGGGTGGGCTACGAGGTGGTGGTTCCGCTTTCCACCTTCTACAGCCTGCCTGAAGCACAGCGCGAGGTGGGGCTACATATTTACACCCATGTCAGGGAAGACGCGATTGTTCTTTTCGGTTTTGCCACGGAGATTGAAAAAAGGCTTTTTATGATGCTTATTTCGGTTTCCGGTATCGGCCCCAGGCTTGCCGTGAATATTCTTTCCGGCATCGGACCGCACGACTTTCTGTCGGCCGTTGCTGGAGGAGATGCGGTGAGGCTGCAGGCGATTCCAGGCGTGGGGAAGAAAACGGCCGAGCGCATCGCCCTGGAGATCAGGGACCGGGCCGTAAAGCTCCAGGATGCTGTCACGCCCGAATCTGTACCTTCACCACAGATAGAAGACAGACATTTACTCGAAGATGCCCGGTCCGCGTTGGTCAACCTGGGCTACCCCGCGAAACAGGCCTCGGCGGCGATCGATAAAGCGGCGCTGCGTGTAAAGCAGGGCAATATTGAAAGCCTTATAACCGAAGCACTGCGTATACTTGCCTGACGGGCCCGACCTGACGGCGGAATCTATGGACGTCATGGAAGAAAGACTTGTAAGCCCGGATCTGGAAGAGGTGGATGTTCCCTCTGAAATCACCCTGCGTCCCCGAACGCTGGACGAATATGTAGGGCAGGATGAGCTTAAGCGCAACCTGCGGATATTTATAGAGGCGGCCAAGGGACGATCTGAAGCTCTCGACCACGCACTTTTTCATGGTTCCCCTGGTTTGGGGAAAACTTCTCTTGCCCATATAATTGCCAACGAACTCGGGGTCGATATCCGGTCAACCTCCGGGCCGGTGATTGAAAAATCC
Organism: Desulfobacteraceae bacterium; assembly: GCA_011048855.1. Next base: position 5,335 of record DSCZ01000287.1, read on the forward strand.
GGCGACCTGGCAGCCATTTTGACCAGCCTCCAGCCAAGAGATGTGCTTTTCATAGATGAAATCCACCGCTTGAACCATGTGGTCGAGGAAATTCTTTATCCCGCCATGGAGGATTACGAGCTGGACATCATCATCGGCCAGGGACCTTCGGCCCGAACGATGAAAATACCACTGCCTCCGTTCACCCTGGTGGGAGCCACCACGCGAACCGGGCTCCTGACGCCGCCTTTGAGAGACAGGTTCGGCGTGATTCTCCGCGTGGAGTTTTACAGGCCCGAAGATCTCCAGAAAATTATTTCACGATCCGCCGGCATCCTGGGTATCATGATCAAGGACGACGGCGCCTATGAAATCGCCAGGCGTGCGCGCGGAACTCCCAGGGTGGCCAACCGTCTGCTCAAGCGTGTCAGGGATTTTGCGCAGGTGGAGGCGGACGGCATCATCACCCGCGATGTCGCCGGGCTGGCACTTGACATGCTGGAGGTGGATGAGGAAGGGCTGGACAAAATGGATCAGCACATCATGCTTACAATAATTGAAAAATTCGGCGGTGGCCCCATAGGTCTGGGGAGCTTGTCTGCCGCGGTCGGTGAAGAAAAAGACACGATCGAGGATGTTTATGAGCCTTTCCTGATACAACAGGGCTTTATGAAACGAACCCCAAAAGGCAGGGTCGCTACAGAACTCGCCCGCCGCCACTTCGGTATGGCCCCTTCCTGTGTAACGAGCCCCCGCCAGGACAGGCTGTTTTGAACGGCGGAGCTCCCGAGTTTCCGGTAAGCCTGTTTTTCAACAGAAAAGAGTTCCCTGGGACGGCTGAACAGGTTTATCGTCAGCGGGGGGGACCGTCTCCGGTTGACCTTTAAGCAGGTACCTTGTAAAAAGTCTGTTGAATTCGGTCCAGGAGCCCTTTTGCCGATCCTGTTCGATGAATCGGCCCAGTCCGTTTATTTTCGCATCGAGATCGTCCACGAGATGCAGCACGAAGGCCTCGATGAATTTGGGTCTTTTCGGGGAACCGAATTCATACTCCCCATGATGGCTCAAAACCAGATGCTTGATTTTAAGTTCCAGGTCGGCTGGAAACTCTTTAAGTGTGGAGATTTTTTCTTCCAGCATGCGAACGCCAAGCACAACGTGTCCGATCAACCGTCCTTCATCGGTGTAGTCGATGGCCGGCCGGCTTCGCAGTTCATGAATTTTGCCTATGTCATGAACAAAGGCTCCGAAAACAAGAATGTCCTCATTGAGCGACGGGTACATCGATGCAACGGTCTTAGCCAGCCTGCAGACGCTCAGGGTGTGTTCGAGCAGGCCGCCGAGATAGCCATGGTGGAAATTTTTCGCCGCTGGTGCCTGTTTCAGTTCGGCCACGAAGTCTTTGTCGGCGAGAAAACGGTCCGCAAGAGATTTCAAATGCGGATTTCTTATTTTATGGAGGATTTCCCTGAGAGATTTGAGCATTTCCCCGGCGGGAAGGGGGCTTGACTCCAGCAACAGCGCCGGGTCGAAGCCCTCCTCGCAATTCGCCGCGCGGGTGAGGGTCAGCTGGATCTTACCCCGATAAGAGCCGGTTGATCCCTCCACCTGCAAGACCTCACCCTCGGAAAAGCTGTTTGAAAGTTCTTCGGCGTTATCCCAGACCTTGGCCTCGATCTCACCGCTGCGGTCTGCGAGAATCAGGTTCAAAAAAGGTTCACCTCGCCGGGTGGTGCCAAGTCTTTTTTCTTTGACCAGGTAACAACCCCGGACCCGTTCATTTTCTTTAAGATCCTTGAGCCAGTAATGGGTGCCAGATTCCGGTGATGCAGCTTCTTTCATTATCCGCCCTGGGGTGGAGCCGGATTACGCCGGCCGTGGTTTTTCAATCGTCGAAGTCACCGCCCGGTCCGCCGCCGGTATTGAGCCTGGCCGCGCGCGCACGGATCTTTTCCTCTGTCCACTCGGCCGGATCTTCTATCTTCCCGGCCTTGGCGTTCACGTCGAAGCTTACCGCTCGAAGGAGCGTTTCAATCGCCAGCGGTGCGGTGTCCGCGGCGTTGAACACGTCCGTGAGAAGGCGGTAAACGAATTCTTCTACGCCATCGGTCATACGGTTGCGGACCTCGGCGGCCAGGCCGTGGAGCTTGTTTTCGAAGGGAAGATTCAGCTTTTTGAAGTTACCCTTTTTCAGTCCTTTGCTTCCTGCGTAGGCCACCATTTCGTTCCACAGTTCGTCGGTTACCCCTTCGTTGGATACTTTTGCAAACTGACCGTTCTCGTCGAGAATGGCATTGCCGTAATCGTTGACTTTTACCCCCCAGCTGATCATCTGGAGTGCGGTCGCGACGTTGGCCTTCGTGGTCCGCGTTGTTCCGGCGATTTCACGCAGACGCTCGGAACTGTTGCCCGAAGTGCCGTGTTGAGCACCCGAGACACCATAGGGGGCCAGTGCTTCGTGGATGGTTTTTGTCAGATCCACCTGGATGCCGGCATCGCTTTCCTCTATACCATGAGTGGTGCCGTTGTTCAGCGCGATCCAGTCCGGGAAGATTCCGTGGGCGTTCAGGCCCTTGATTAAAAACAGGGCTTCATCGACGGTTGAAAGACCTTCTTTGCCTTTGATTTCACCCACTTCCGTTTCATAACCCGCCCATTCAGGCACATAGGGATTAAGTTCGATGCTTGCGAGCAGGTTTTCGTCATCCGGCAGATGGGATGCATCGATGGCAATGGAGGTGATCCCGGCATCGAACAATGATGGTATTTCCACCCTGGCGGTTTCGATGTCTTTAGGTCCTTTTATCCCGTAATGATCAGCGTGAATGGCCACCGGAACTGTTATGCCCAGTTCATTGCACACTGCATCCACCTGGCGCGCAAGGTTCCAGAAATTGACCGCACAATAGGCTCCTGCACCACCTTCGGACTTGGCGATTTCAATGATCACCGCGGCGTTTGCCCGCTGGGCCGCGAGCAATGCTCCGCGGATAACAAAGTGGTTGCGGCCGTTGGCGGCGATAGTCATCGCCCGGCCTTTGGCCAGCAACGCCCTGTCTATAACCTTGCCGCTGACAATTAACGCGCGGGAATTGGGGAAAAGTTTTACGATGTTGGGTGGGCGTCCTATCTGCAGTGCCCTGGTGTAATCCGCGTTCGCAGTCATTTTGATGTCCCTCCTTTTTTTTCGAATGAGACTCCACTCTTTGCCGGCAGTCCGCCAGCAGAGCGCTCCTGAAAACCCTTTCGACGCGAAACGGCTTTATTGTGGGACAAATACCAAAGGTATGTCAAGGCGGATTCTGTTTTCTTATCGGCAGGGGTCAGGTTTCATCGAGAGGCGTCAATATCCGAACGTCGGCTCTTTGCCTCAACGATTCCAGCCAGCCGTCGAAGACAGCTCTGTGTTTCATCGTCATCGCCTGGAATGTGTAGCGGTTTTTTTCTTTTTCAAACGCTTCTTCATCGAAAGGTTTTATTTCCTCCCAACGGAATATGAACACGCCTGCGGTATCCTGGAAGGCTTTTTCGGGGAAACGTCTGTCTGTATTAAGCGAAAAAACGATTTCATTGAATTCCACCCTCCGGTCGATATCTTCAACGGGGTCGATCCTGGAGAAAAAGTCCGTCTGGACGATCTCCAGGCCCTGCTCGGCCGCCGGCCCTTTCCAGTTTCCTCCTTCGGATACCTCTTTCAGGAATGTGGAAGCTGCTGATTCGGCTTTTTCGGCCGCAAGCTGTCTTGTCACGTCCTGTTTCACATCGTCTGCCACTTCCTGAAGCGAAGGCAACCTGGATTTTTCTCTTTCTTTAATCTGGAAGAGGTAATATTTTCCTTCCACTTCCATCAAATCGCTTACTTCACCAGCTGGCAGGGAAAACAGCGATTCCCTTAGTTTTTCAGAGCTGGGTATGCCAGGGATGGGTTCGTCTTTTGCAAAGAGGGAAGTTTCATTGCTGGGCAGCCCGTGATTCGATGCGTATTCTGCAAGGTCAACCTCGTAGGGCATCTGGTCTATCAGAGACAAACCCTTTTCCCGCGCAAGCTCTGTTGCTTCGATCAACCTCAAATCAGCCTCGATTTCCTCTCTTACCTCCGAGAGGGTTTTTTCACGGCGGGGTTTTGTGTCTTCGATCTTTATTATGTGGAAGCCGAATCGGGTTCGAACGATATCGCTTATCTCTCCTTTTTCAAGGCTGAAGGCTGCATCCTCGAAAGCTTTTTCCATATCCCCCCTGGTGAAATAACCCAGGTCGCCGCCTTTCGAGCCTGTCGGGCCTTCGGAGTGTTCTACAGCCAGGGCTGAGAAATCGGCTCCGTCCCGGGCCTGCTTCAGGACTGATTCAGCTTTTTTCCTGATCGGTTCGACTTCTTTATCTTCGGCCGATGAAGGAACCTTGAACAGGATATGTCTTGCACGGACCTCTTCAGGCTCCACGAATGCATCAAGGTGATATTCGTAGTAATTTTCGATGGTGCGCTCGGACAGGTGAACTTCAGATGCAAAATCTCCGGGATCGATGGAAATGTAAGTCAATCGAATTTTTTCCGGGATGCGGTAGTCTTCTTTGTGGCTCTGAAAATAGGATTCCATCTCGGATTCAGATGGCTCCACCGATTCGATGTATTGATCGGGGTCGAATTTTACATAACTTATCCGAATTTTTTCATTTCGGTATTTAAAATAATCCCTTGCCTCCGCCTCGGTGGCCGGCACGAACCCCAGCACGAACTGTCGCAGTTTAGATCCCAGCAGTTCCCGGGCTATTCCGGCTTCGAAATCTTCGGGCTCCATTCTGTTCTGTGCCAGGAGCGCCCGGTACCGGCCTATATCAAACCTGCCGTCGGTCTGGAAGGCGGGATATCTCATCACCGCCTGCTGAATTTCGCCTTCGGTTGCGTCCAGGCCAAGCTTGCGCGCCTCAATGCTTATGAGTTTCTCCATGATAAGGCTTTCGAGTGCACGGTTCTTTAAATCGAACATCTCTACAAGATTGTCGCTCCATACATCCCGGTATTGGCGAAATAGAGCTTCCCGCAGCTCACGGTAGGCTTTGCGGTATTCCATTCCGGTTATAATTTCACCGTTCACCGAGGCTACCTTTACAGTACGGTCGGATGTAAAAGAATACCCGAAATAGAAAACAAAGACTATTGCGATTATAGCTATAAGAACTTTAATAAGCCATGACTTGGCATGTTTTCTCATTATGCCTAATAACATATGTGGAGTCCTCCTCAATAGAAAACACGATGAAACCGACCTGTTCCGGCGCCGACCGTCCCGGTTTCATTGGAATGAGGCTACTCAGATAACACGATGGTCCCTTGATGTCTACGAGATTTTGCCCTGCTTTATCGAAGATTCGTTTACGGCTGATATTAGACAGTAAATTCAGTGGGTTATTTTTAGCAAGTGCTTTAACGGTGTTGGCGTTATTTTCATCAGAGTAAGAAAATTCAGGAATTTTCAGGGCTTGGGCGGGAGATTGCTTTCCTCCTGCAGGAAAGTAGTTTGACGCATCCATCGCACATTATCATCTTTTTGTTCCAGAGAATCCACGTGATGGCCGGGTCCAGGTTGCAGAGCCTGGAGGAACAGATCGCACTTGAGTCCTTTACCATTTGATGTCATGTCAGGTCTGCTGTTCAGCCGGTAAGGGCCTCGAATTTCAAACGCGTTTTCGCCGGGGAAAAATATGACCGACTCAGCCTGGATCTCGCGGGATCCCGAAACCATGCGAACGTCGCCGTTGAAGCCGATGCCCCCGTTATTCAAATTGAACAGTGCTGAGGAGCCGGATATGGACGTAAGCAGCATGTCCCGGCTGAAGAGGTTTACTTTTACCGGCGCGGCCTTTATGTATGAAATTCGTTGAACGCCGAGCGAAGTCAGTGCGTCCCTGTCAAAAACACCTTGAAAGCTTACCCCCGGAGGATGAAGGGGCCCGGGTATATCCGCAGCAGGATTCTCTGTGAGATTCGTGGGTTCTCCGAAGATGTCGATTACTGTGTTTTTCAGTTTGGCCACGTTAAAGAGGCTGAGCCTGAAGTGCGCCACCTTCATTTTTTCCACAGTGAACTCATCCGCCTGGATGTTCAAAGTTTTTCTTCCCTGAAGTTGATCCGAAAACTTGAGGCCTTTTATCTGCATGCGGTGCCCGGCAAGTGACGGATTTTGAATGCAGCCTGTTTCCTGCCGGAAAGGCTCGAAGGGGCTCCAGGAATAAAGGGCCCAGGCTGCCGCCAAAATCAAGACTGCGGGCAGGAGAATTCTTGCATGCCTTCTGCGCAAAGGGCACCTCTTGTGATCTTGAAAAACGTTCGGGACATCGATCAACAGGCCCCGTCTTGATAGAGGCAAGGCCTGAACCGGGCTACCTTCCGCCCATCCGGCATTTCCGGATGGAAACTACAGAGATTGGACAAAAGGACCATTTCCGGTTGGAAACTACCTTAGTCCGCTTATCTCCTGGAGCATGGTTACTGCATCCGGCAGACCCAGCCTGCCGTCATCGTCCAGATCCGCACTTGGGAATGCCGTATCAATCTGGGATCCGGCAACGACCCGTAAAATTTGAATGACATCCTTTAGATCAAATTCGATGCGTTCCAGTGAAAAATCTATGCCAATGAGATCCCGGGTTCCTGGAAGGGTAAGTAGGGCCGCAAGAGAGCAGTCTTCAGTCCCCCCCGCCCAGTCGAACCACTTGTCCTGGTAAGGCATGCGGTTGAATCGGGCGTTGGTCTTGACGAACACTTCTGCAGCTCCTGCATGCATCGAGAATTCGCCTTCATTTCCCGTAAACGCCCAGCCCAGGAGATTGTCGCCGCATGGCTGCTCATAGGCCTGGACCAGGATACCTCTGATGGGAAGGCCCTCACTGTCGGTGACCCGGCCACGTATCAGCGGCATGGCCGGATGCTCAGGGGCCACCCATGCCACGGGGACCGAGTTGGACCGGGCATTGTAGGTCACCCAGTCGGGATGATCCTGGGTTTCCACCCTCAACAGGTAGGTTTCCCCCGGCTGAATTATTCCATTGGGAAGGGCACGGAAGGTCTGTGGCTCTCTTCCGCTCCTGTAGAGGCTGTTTCCCTCGTTGTCATAGACGCGGAGGCGGTAGTACGGCCGTGCTTCATAGCCCGGGGGTGCCCCCCAGCTCACGGTGGGTGCCATCGGATTGCCGGTCACCTGGATGGTGGCGGGATCCACCTCCGGAGGTATCGGGACCTCCCCCAGCCAGGCACTGGTGATGGCGATTCTGCCTTCCTGGTCCTCTGCCGTGAAGGTGTAAACTCCGGGGCTGACTCCAGCAGGCCCCCTGGCCCAAAACTCACCGAGTTGTGTAAAATAGGAGGTTGAAGGGTGATTTAGGATGTCCATGCTGAACCCGTCCGGGCCTTCCACTTCCAGGCGCTCGAGGTTTGCGGGCACCTGCCCGTCAGGATCGTAGACGGATACATCAAACGCGGTGAAGCTCCCGGCAGTATCCGCCTGGGCATAAGCTGCCGCCCACCTGAAGTAGGGGGAAGCATTGTCACGTGCCAGCTGTTTACTTGCAGACCTGGATTCAGAGCTGTGGTGGGACCAGCGGCCTGAATCCCTGGCCCATACTTCCCACCAGTAGGATCCACCTTGCTCAAGACCTGCATCGCCGGGTACCGTGACAGCGGTTTCGGTCATGGAATACAACTCCGAGACCCAGTTGCCGGCTCCGTCACTTACTATAACGCGGTAGTAAAGTGGCCCTGACACGTCTTGAGGGGCGGCCCAGCTGAGAACAAGCGGGCTGCCTTCACCACCCGAAGCCTGAAGGGTGCCCGCGTCAACGACAGGCGCGGTTGAGCCGTCGACATAGTCGTACGTGACCGCGCTGTTGCCCCGGGTGTCCGTCACCTCGAACTTGTAGACCCCGGGGGCAGGAGCCCCGTCGAGCCGCATGAAAAACAACTGCCAGGGCTCAAGAAAATCATTATGGTCCAGGATCGCTGCATTGACGCCGTCCGGCCCCGTGACAATCAAATGATCGATACTTCCCGGCAGGGACCCGTCCGGATGTTTCACGGTGGCGTTTACGGCGGTCCAGGTGTCTTCTCCTCCGGGTACACTATAGACTGCGACCCTTTCAAAGAAGGGATTGCTGTCGTTTATGGCCAGAGGTATGCGTTCGGTCACCGCGCGCTGGTTGGAAACAATGTATGTGTAGTCATCAAACGCCTCCACCCGCCAGGTATAGTTGCGTTCGGGGGATAGTGCACCCTGGTGAACCTTCACGGATGTGTCCGGTGAAACGCCCGAAGTCCAGACAATGGCACCTGAATCGGCGTCATAGATCCTGGCCCTGTAAAACAGGTTTCCCTCATACTCCGGCCCGCCCCAGCTCAGGGTCGGGGCCTTGGGATCGCCGGATGCCTGCAATGTGCCGGCGTCAGGCGGAGGAATGATAGTCTCACCTGCGTCGAGGTAGAAGCAGGTGGTGGATTTTCGGCCGTTTCTGTTTATAGCGGTGAAGGTGTAGATGCCGTTTGCCGCCGCCCCCGGAATCTCCCTGTAATAGGACCTGTGGGCGCTCAGGTAATCCGAGCTGGAGAAGGTGTAAGCGAAATCTTCAGGACCTGTAACAATAAAAGATTCCAGGGTATGGGGCACGGATCCGAGGGGATCCCTCAGGGAGGCGGAAACAGCGGTGTAAACCCCGTCCGGGGCGTTGTGCTGAAGGACGCTTGCCCATTCGAAAAACGGCGGTCCCTCCTCGTCCTCTGCATACCTGGTTTGGAGGGAAACGGAGGTCGAGGCGGTTTCACCCGTTTCTCCCAGGCTTACCGGCCCGCTTTTTCCCGCGTAGTCGCCGGGTACCACATAGCCGGTGTAGTTGTGGTCCCACCTGAGGCGCACAAATACGTCTTCACCGGGAGGCAGCCCTTCAATGATGTAGGTCATGCCGGGAGAGAACTCATCCGGGTATATTACACCTTGGTAAAGAAGATCGTCACCGGCCGTCTCACCGGTTCCTTCGCACCTGAACACGCCTACGTAAATAAGACCGTTTCCGTCATGTTCAGGTGCGTCGATGTTCACCATCAGGCTGGTCAATGGCCCGATCTTGAGGCATGTTTGGTTGTAATCGCTCGGTTGGAACCGGCTCGGGGCCCAGTGGGTCCATGTGGTCAACAGGGTGCCTGCAAGGGGACCGAGCTGTTCCAACGGCACCCGCCATGCCAGGCCGTCTTCTAAAATTTCGACTTCGCCTGAGGCATGAATCTTGGTAAATTCCCCGTGTTCATCCAATTTGAATACAAAAGCCTCCCATCCGCTTTCCCCGCGATAGGCCGCGCCAAGAAAGGGATTTTCTCCAAAGTGGTGATTTGGATGCCCGAACTGCACCATGTAGTGCATGGCCGACCCCATCGAGGGGTCGATGCTTTCATTCGGCGGACCGTCTGCAAGGGTCATCCGGATATAGAGATTCTGGTCGTCCTTTGCCAAGTAAAGTTCGTGGATGTCGGATCCGGGGAAATCGGGATCATTGTCATCGATCACGTCTACAAATACCGGGGGGATGCCGGCCCATTGACCTTGCCAGTCCTGAATCTCGATGACGCCGGCCGGCTGATAATCGAATCCCCACGCCTCCTGGGTCATATCCGGCATGATTCCCCCCAGGGAGGCGTCGGGGCCATCGGGGAGACCCCGACCCACAGTCCCTCGTACGGGCTCACCGAAGCAGTCGAGTTCGGGCAGAAAGTCCCTGAAATGATACGGTCCGCGATCACCGAAAAGAGGCTCTGGATTGAACGACATGGTTTTTGTTTCAGTCTCCACAAGGATTCCGGTAAAGGTGCCCGAGACCGGGTTGCCGGAAACCCATCCGTTATACGATCCTGTCATCTCTGTTTCGTTATTTTTCAAGGTTCCCTGGAGGGTGACATCCGACTGCGGGCTCAAAAGGCGCATGGAGACCTGGCTCCCCTCCACGAGCAAACACTTCACGTCTCCGCTGTAACCTATGGAGTCGCAGCCGTCCCGGAAGACCCCTTCGCTCCGATTTTCCCGCAGCTCGAGCGTAAAACCGACGCCTTTGTCATGGTCGGTGATATCCCAGATTTCTTCGTCCAAGATGAATTCGAATCCGGTGCCCTGCTCCAGTGCCTGCTTCAGACGGGATAAATTATCGCTTACCCACTGCTCTCTCTGAAGATTGCACCGGTCGAGCTCTATCAGTTCTTCAGCGCCGGGTTCGGTGCCGCCGGGATTGTTGCGGATGAGGTGAGAGGCGGCCAGGTAGTCCACTATGGCGTTATATAGGGCCTCTCTGGCTTTGGCGAGGCTGATTTTCCCCTCGATCGGAATCGTGCCGGCAGGCAAAAGCTTGAACAGGTCGGGATATCTGTTCAGGAACTGTCCGGGGTGGAATAGATCGACATTTGCAGTCGCAAAAACCTCTCGCAAATCGACGTTCAAATCGTAAGCGGCGACAAAAAGGAGTATGAAACGGAAGTATTCCAGCACAGAACGAGCGAAGACGACATCCCCCAAGTCCAGTTCGATGTCCAGATCGGCCTGGAGCCGTTCCCTGGGGATGATGTGCTTGTCATTTTCGGTCCATACGGCAGCCGTTTTTGTTAGATTCTCTATGGATGCTTCAAGTGCCTCCAACAGGGTCCCTGCCATGAATCGGCGGATGACTTCGGTCCGGGGTGCTGTCACCGGCAAATACGGACTCCCGTCTCCTTTACCAGAGAGCTTGTAATCAATATCATTCAATGAAACGCCGCTCATGGTCAGGCCGTACTGCTCGAAGAGGTATTTAAGGCCGGGTTGGTCTTCTCTCAGGGCCAGATCGAGGAGCCGTGTAATGGCCAGGTAGGCATTTATCACCGGGTGGTCAGGATATTCCTCGATTGCACTAAGGAAGATTGAATGGGCCTCCAGTGTTTCTTCGATTGATCCGCGGAATAATGCCTCTTCCCCCATCTCAATCCACTCTTCCAGGGAGGAGGTCTGAGATGCATTCCCCCAAGCCGGAACAAAAACAAAAGCAAGGATTAAAACAATAAAAAATTTTATCTTAGGGATGCCTCTGACCATGATGATCCCTCCTCATCTTACCCGGACTTTCATGGCAAGTGCCCGATTATTTTTCGACAGGCCTGCCTCGAGTCGGGTCCGGCTTAATACGAATAAGGAAAAATATTGAAAAGCATACCATGCCGTCCGGCAGCATGAAAGCACCGTGCTTTGAGAGGGCGCCCATGTAAGGGCTGGTTTGAGGAGCAGAAGAAAGCATAGCCTGGATTATGAATGATTCAGCCTGAGCCTTGAGGAGAATTTGCTTTTTATATGTGGAAAACAATTTTTACCATACACACCTATTGGATTTTGTGTCAATAGGAAATCTACATTACTGAGAAGACCGCTTCAACTTCGACACGAGCTGGTTTCCATCCGGAAATGGTCCTTTTGCCCAATCTCTTCGTCAATCTGCGGGGTTGCTTGTGCGACGTACTCCAGTACGTCTCCGCACAACCCCTTGATTTTCTTGATCTTGGACAAAATGCCTCATTTCTGATCTGGAAACTTCGCTGTGTCCATCCGGCATTTCCGGATGGACACGAGCTGGTTTCCATCCGGAAATACCGGATGGAAACGAGCTAAATCCAGGGACTGGTACCTACAGGGTAGCTGCCCAGGAACTTGAAAAATTCGCAGGAGGATTCAAGTTTTTTCAATGCCGATGATATCGTGCCCTCTTCAGCGTGGCCCGCTATATCGACAAAAAACAGGTACTGCCAGCTTCTTGTCTTCATCGGCCGGGATTCGATGCGGGTCATGTTGATATTTTTTTTGGCCAGAATCTTCAAGACATCGAAAAGAGCGCCCGGCTTGTGATTTGTGGAAAACAGGATCGAGGTTTTGTCTTCTCCGGTTGGACGTGGAATCGTTTTGCCTATTGAAATGAACCTGGTGACATTATCCGGGTGATCCTCGATGTTTGCCTCCATTATCTGAAGCCCGTACCTTTTGGCGGCCAGCCGGCTTCCGAGTGCCGCGCTTTTAGGATCGCCGCCGGCTTCATCGGCGGCCATAGCGCTGCTTGCCACCTTTTCGATGGGCACGCCTGGAAGCCGGTTTTTGATCCATGCCATGCATTGAGCTGCCGCTATCGGGTGGGAGTAGAGCCTTTCGATGCCGCCGGGGTCGGGCGCGTTGGTCAGCAGGTTGTAACGCACCCGCAGCAGGATTTCGGCGGTCACCTTGACGGTGTGTTCGGCCAGGAGATCGAGGGTGTTGTTCACCGAACCTTCGAAGGCGTTTTCGATTGGAACCACTCCCTGCCGGCATTCGTCGTTTTCGACAAGGTCGAATACCTCTTCGATCGAGCCTGCAGGTCGGTAGGATGCACATTGTCCGAAGTTGGTCAGAGCCGCCTGGTTGGAGTTGGAAGTCTCGGGGCCGAGGTAGGCCACTGTGAGCGGGGCATGTGCTGACCTGGCGGCAGACAGTATCTCTTTGAAAATCGCCCTTGCGGCCTGGGGGCTCAGGTGCTTTCCATTTGGTTCGAGAATGCGCCGGAGCATCTTTTCCTCTTCACCCGGGTCGAAGATTTGAGATGCCATCTCAGGCATCGCCTGGACCAGGACGGCTGTGACTTCCTGCCTTTTGCCAAGAAGCTCAAGCAGGTTTTCATCAAGCTTCTCAATTTCTTTTATGCATTCATCGAGTTTTCGTTTTTCTCCATTCGTGAACCTTTTAGCCATATCCACCTCCCGTTATAAAATAAAAAAAGGCCGTGGGCTTTTTTCCACCCACGGCCTTTGAAATACACATCTGTGTCAGCACATGGGGGGGCCACTCCCAAAGCTAAAAAAGAAAAAGAATGTCCGTCTTGGTGTACTGAAACGCATGTTGGCTCCTGTAAAATTTTTCAGACAGCCATGATCATCGATTGTATCTTAATTGTCAAGCGTTTTTACGGCCGAACAGCGGTGAAGCACGAGTATTCTCCGATGGGTATCAGAGCGGCCCGGGGA
>DSCZ01000010.1 GCA_011048855.1 Desulfobacteraceae bacterium
AAGCCTGGGTGATAGGAGATAAACGGGATTATATCTGCGCGGTGATGTGCATCGATTATTCGGTCGTTGGTAAATGGGCCGACGAGAAAAAGCTCAATTACACCAGCTACCATGAGCTTTCCCAGAAAGCCGAGGTATACGACCTGGTCCAGAAGCAGATCGAAGAGGCGAACAAGGACCTCCCGGAGCCTGCCCGGATATACCGTTTTGTAAACCTTTACAAGGTGTTCGACGCCGACGACGAAGAGCTGACCCGGACCAGTAAACTGCGCAGGGGCTTTGTCGAGAAGCGGTACAAGGATATTGTCGATGCGCTCTATTTGGACTCCGATACGGTCTACATGGATACGACGATAACCTACGAAGACGGGCGGGAGCAGCGGATAAAAACAGACCTGGGAATCCGAACAATCCCGGTTTGAGGATTTGTCCGGGCACGGGTGAAAAAACTGCCGGAGGGATGATATGGAATTGTTTTTGATGGCCTTGACGACCGGGTTGATGGTGGGGGGCATCTACGCTCTCGTTGCCCTGGGCTGGGTTCTTATCTACAAATGTTCCGGGGTTTTGAACCTGGCGATGGGGGAGCTCACGATCATCGGCGCCTATGTGACGCTCACTTTCTATCAATGGGGAATCCCTTTCGTCCTTTCGGTCGTGTTTACATTGTTTGTGGGCATTGCCCTTGGAATACTGACCGAACGGGTGTTTCTGGATAAATTGATAGGAGAACCCATTCTCGCGGTCATCATGGTCACCGTAGGCTTGTCGTTTTTCTTTAAAGGCCTGGTGCAGTTTGTCTGGGGAACCGACACCCGGGTGTTCGACCCCCCGGTTTTCCCGATCAAACCGATCACTGTGGGGTTGATGAAAATTTCCCCTGTCTACATGTGGTCCTTCATTCTCGCCCTGCTGCTCCTGGTGATTTTCGTGTGTTTCTTCAAGTACACCAAATGGGGCCTTTCCATGCAGGCCACCGCTGATGACGAAACCGCCGCGTTGTCACTGGGCGTGAGTGCAAGGTTCGTGTATGCAGCCGCATGGGCCATAGCTTTCATGAGCGCCGGAGTGGGCGGCGCCCTCCTGGGAAATATAAACGGCATAAACGTCTCCGTCGGGTACCTGGGCTTGCTCGTTCTTCCCGCCGTGGTGCTCGGGGGGCTGAACTCCGTCCCCGGTGCGATCGTGGGAGGCATCGTGATAGGGCTGTTGCAGAATTTTGCCGGCACCTATCTGGACAGGTATTTCCCCGGGGGAGTCAAGGAGATCGTTCCTTTCGCCTTTATGGCGGTTTTCCTGCTGTTCAAACCGTACGGTATATGGGGATGGGAGAAAATCGAACGGGTTTAAGGAGGGTCCGGCCGGTTGCCTGATGCGGCCCCGGCTTTGCCGGGCGCAGCATTTCTACGGAGGACTCAGGTCATCATCTACAAGGGATTCGAGGTGGGTCTATGTCCAGAGTATGGTTGCCTTGCGGCGATTATCACGAAAATTATGAAAAGGACCAGGGCTGGTGGCAGACCAGGTTCATCAAGGGCAAGATGATCCTGCTTTTGCTTGTCGTATTCGCCGGTATTCCCCTGGGTATTCCTGAATACTGGGTGGGTGTCGGGACGATGGTGGGGTATACCGCGATGGGGGCTCTGGGCGTCCAGCTGCTCATCGGTTTCGCCGGGCTGATTACCTTGGGGCATGCCGCGTTTATCGCGGTGGGGGCCTATACCAGCACCATGCTGGTGTTGCAGTTCCCGTGGCCGCAGGTTTTTGTCGACTGGGGAATTGCTTATCCCATAAGCGTGCTGGCCGCAGGGATCGCAGGAGGGCTCTGGTGCGTGCTGTTCGGACTGCCTTCCGCCAAGGTCAAAGGCTTCTACTTGATTCTGACCACCATGGCAGCGCAGTTCATTACCGTGGATTTCATCCTGACCCAATACGTAAGCCAGATAGGAGGCAGGGGGCAGGCGTTTTCGCTTCCTCCGGGAACGATAAAGGTGGGACCGTGGGTGTTGGACACCGAAGTGAGCGTGTACTACTTCATGGCTGTGCTCTTGACCCTCATGATAATCGTGGTGGCGAATCTCCTGCGGTCCAAGCCCGGAAGGGCCTGGGTCGCGATACGTGACAACGATATCGCCGCCGAAGCGCTGGGGATTAACGTCGTCTGGTACAAGTTGCTGGCTTTTTTTGTGGCCGGCTTCCTCGCCGGGATCGCCGGGGCTTTCTGGGTGAGCAACACCGCAGCCTTGAGCCCCGAGCATTTTCCCTGGTTCTGGTCCTTGTGGCTGGTGGGGGTTATCCTGATCGGCGGGGTCGGCTCGATACACGGGGCGGTGTTCGGGTCCATATTCATGGTCGTGATAATGGAAGTGCTGCAGATGGCGATGATTCCTCTCGCCGATACTTTCCCCAAATTGCTGATGGATTTCGCCTATGTTAAAGATATGGCCTTCGGGCTTGCGATATGCGCTTTTCTCATCTATGAACCCAACGGGTTGGGGTATCGATGGTGGCAGGGCAGAAACTATTTCAACCTCTGGCCGTTTTCTTATTAAAAGAAGGGGGGTGAAAGGTATAACCGCGGGGTTTAAGGCAGGCGATCGGCAATGGGGACAACATCGAAAAAAAGGGGGAGAGAGATGAAGAGAAAAAGTTTTTTTATCGCTATGTTCATCGCCGGAGTATTTCTTTTTTGGGGCACTGCAGTTGATGCCAAGGAAATTAAAATCGGCGGGATCATGGACACTACCGGCGCTACTTCCGATGTGGGTAAAGACTACGCTCTGGGAATGGTGGAGGCCTTCAAGTACATCAATGAACAGGGCGGGGTGAACGGCAAGCCGGTCAAGTATACCTGGTTTGATTACGGATACCGCATCCCGGAAGCGATCACGAAATACAAGCTGTTGAAGCGTATGGGGGTGATCGCGATCATGGGATGGGGCACCGGAGACACCGAGGCACTTTCACCCACCGTGAACAACGATAAAATGCCGTATGTTTCGGCTTCCTATTCCGCGCATCTTACGGACCCCGCAAAAACACCCTACAATCTTTTCTTTTCTTCGGATTACTCCACCAACGCCCGGGCCGCGCTGACCGCCTGGTTCGACAAGAAATGGCCTCAGCATAAGGATTATGGAAAGCGGAACCCCCGTATGGCTTGCGCATACATGTTTGCCTCCCCGTATTGCAGTGCACCGATAAAAGCCATCAAGGACCAGGCGGAACTGCTTGGGTTCGAAATCGGTGAAGATCAGGATGTATCGCTGTTCGCGCTGGACACCAAGAGCCAGATCATGGCTCTCAAGGAATTCAAGCCCGATGTCGTATGGCACGGCAACACCACTATGTCCGTTTCGGCCACGATGCGGGATGCTTATGCGTTGGACCTAGGCGCGGCCTGGATCATCAATAACTGGGGGTTCGACGAAAATCTGCCCAGGCTTGCCGGTGAGGCGGCTGAAGGAGCCATGGGAGCCACCCCATGTGCGTTTTACGGGCAGGATTATAAAAATATGGATCTCATCGTGGCATCGGCGAAGAAATTCAATCCTGGAGTCCCACAGGAAAAACGTCTCATACGTACCGTCCAGGCATGGGGTGATGCACTGCTTCTGTGGGAGGCTATGATTCGTGCGGACAATGCCGGAGATCTTTCCGGGCCGGGTATCATGAAAGAGGGCTTTGAAACACTTAGAAATTTCGATATCGGTCTCGGAGCCTCCCCGATTACCTTTACCGCCACCGACCACAGGCCGACCACCGGTTGCCTGATCCAGGAATGGAAAGACGGGAAGTTCCAGGAGGTGGCGCGCATTGACCTCAAGGAACGGTGGCCGGAGAAGTGGGAAAAGGAATGGCTCGGCTGGTGACAACCGGGTTTTTACCCTTGGAGGCAGGACGTGGAGAAATCTGACGCCATTTTGAAGATCATGAACATCGAAGTGAAGTACCATGAGGTCATCCTGGTACTCAAGGGGGTTTCCATAGAAGTCCCCCGTGGCGGAATCGTTGCGCTTCTGGGTGCCAACGGCGCCGGCAAGAGCACGACGCTCAAAGCGATTTCGGGGCTCCTCAAAACTGAAGACGGTGAGGTGTCCGACGGGGGCATCATGTACGAAGGCGAGTACATTCACCATGCCCACGCCGCCGACATCGCCAAGAAGGGAATCGTGCAGGTTATCGAAGGACGGCGGGTGTTCGAACATCTCACCGTCGAAGAGAACCTGAAGGTCGGGGCGCACTTGCGCAAGAGCGGGAGCGTCAAAGAGAAGCTGGGCCTTGTCTACCACTATTTTCCCCGTCTGCTGGAAAAACGGAACGAAACCGCCGGATTTGTCAGCGGCGGTGAGCAGCAGATGACCGTGGTCGGCAGGGCCTTGATGACCGAACCCAAGCTTGTGCTGCTGGATGAGCCGTCCATGGGGCTCGCCCCGATGTTGATCCACGAAATATTCAACATCATCATGAAGCTCAACCAGGATCAGGGTATTTCCATCCTTCTCGTGGAGCAGAATGCGAAACTGGCTCTGAATGTGGCCCCCTATGCATATGTTATGGAAAACGGCAGGATCGTCATGGATGATGCAGCTGAAGTTTTAAGAGAAAACGAGGATATAAAAGATTTCTACCTGGGCCTGGGGGAAAAGGGTAAAAAAAAGAGCTTCCGGGATGTCAAACATTATAAGAGACGCAAGCGATGGCTTGCTTGATTCAACCCGTTGCGTCCGCCGGGAATCCTTTCTCCGGAAGAATTCCGGTCGACTGTGAAACCCTGTGTCCGTGACACCGGTGGGGCATCGATAAGGAGGGTTTTTATGAAGAATAAATTCGCTGTTATGTTCGCGGTTTTTGTGTTTGCGGTTTTTGCGGTAACGGGGTGCGTTACCGCTCAGAAAAAGGCGGAATCCGGATTCCAGGACCCTGTTATAAGCCTCGAGATGATGGATGTGCCTCAGTATGACGGCTATTGGTACTATGCTGGTTCAGTGGAACCCACGAAAGGAGATGCCGGAGACCGCGGTGCGCCGCTTCCGATGAGTTTTCTATTCAATATCCATAACCCAAATCCATATCCGGTGCTGCTGGAGGGAATCCAGTTCACCGTGGCGTTGGACGATGAATTCGAAGTGGTCACAGTAAACGCCCAGGACGAAAACTGGATCCCTGCCGGAAAAACGGATCAGGTGCGTGCGACCACGATGGTTACCGCCAGGTCGGTTCTGCTGAGTTTGATGGTCACCGGTGGGTATAAGCTGAAGGATAAGGGCTGGTCTCCATGGGATGCGCTCGAGCGCTGGTGGAAAGGTGTGCCGGATTATTCTATTCCGGTTACCGTAAAGGAAGGGGCTTTTTCATTTGTCTGTGACGGGCAAACAAAGGTGCTGCCGTTCGAAGCGACGTTTCCATGATTTTATCCTAATCGCCGCCCTTTGTCCGATAGCACGGGCAAGGGGCTTTTTTTCGAGGTATGATGATGGGACTTTATGACAACAATTTCTATACTGTAGCTGCGAGAAACGCACTGTGTTACGGGGATCGTGATGCGTGGTTCGACGAACAGAAAGGTTCTTCGGTCGGCTTCACCCGATTTTTCGATCTGTCCGCGTCTCTGGCGGGGGGGCTCAGGCAGGCCGGTGTCAAGAAGGGAGACCGCGTCGCCGTCCTGGGTAAAAATCGGGTCGAGTACTTCCTCGTGTTCGGCGCCGCGGCCGCTCTCGGCGCCGTGGTGGTGCCGATAAACTGGCGCCTGTCCGCCGAGGAGATCGCGTTTAATATCAACGATGCCGGGTGTTCGGTATTGTTTCTGGACGGCGAATTTGCAGAGATGGTGAAGGAGATCGAAGGGCGGCTTGAAAGCATCGGGCTTTATCTGGGGCTCGATGGAG
The DNA here is from genome assembly GCA_011048855.1 of Desulfobacteraceae bacterium. The sequence continues at coordinate 5,889 of DSCZ01000010.1, forward strand.
AGATTGACGGGTATCGTTCCGTTCAGTCCGTGATGACCGGCGATGGAAGCTCGTTTGAAGCGACCGATGTTGCAATGGACGATGATTTCGTTATTATTCATACAGCGGCGGTGGCGGGGCACCCACGGGGAGCGGTGCTGAGCCATGGAAACGTTCTGTTTGCAAACATGCATTTTGCTTATTTTTTCGGCCTGGGGCCGGATGATGTTCACTTGAGCGTCCTTCCGCTTTTCCACGTAGGTGGCCTGTTTATGGCGACGGCGGCGTTTCATGCCGGGGCTATGAACGTCAATATGGCGAAGTTCGACGGGGCGAGGGCTGCAGAACTCATCGAGGAAAAACGGGTTTCATTCATGATGGATTTCACTCCGATGCTCGCCGGCATTCTTGATGAGCATGATAAATCCGGGAGGGATCTTTCTTCGCTGAGGGCGGTGACGGGGCTTGAGAGTCCCGAAACGATCGAGCGTTACCAGCGTGTGGCCGGTGGGACATTCTGGAGCATGTACGGCCAGACCGAAACGTCGTGTCTTGCAACCTTCGGCAGGTACGACGACCGTCCCGGGTCGGCGGGAAGGCCGCTTCCGCTTGCCGACGTGCGTCTGTTCGACGACTATGACAGGCCGGTGCCTGCAGGGCAGGTGGGGGAGATCTGCATGCGGGGCCCCATGGTGTTCAAGGGTTACTGGAATCTTCCGGAGGACAATGCCGGGACTTTCCGCGAAGGCTGGCATCACACCGGGGACACCGGAAGATTTGACGAAGATGGTTTCCTCTGGTATGCCGGGCGCAAAGCCGAAAAGGAGCTGATCAAGCCCGGAGGCGAGAACGTTTATCCGGCCGAGGTGGAAAAAACGATCCTGCTTCATCCCGCGGTGGAGGAAGTTGTCGTGTTCGGGGTGCCTGATCCTAAATGGAAAGAGGGGATAAAGGCCGTCTGCCGGCTGAAGAAAGGCCATGTTTTAGAGGAAAAGGATCTGATCGAGTTTGTAGGCGGCCGCATCGCACGTTACAAGAAGCCGCAGTATGTAGAGTTTATCGAAGAGTTTCCGACCATTGAAGACGGAACGATCGATCGAGCGGAAACCAGGCGTCGCTATGGCGGTTCGTGAGGAGAGACAGAGGACCAAGATTGTGAACCGGAGCTACTGAAGTGCCGCCGGCGCAGACATCGAAGGCTGTGATATTCAGGACGTGGGATTTCGGCGAAGCTGATCTGCTGGTGAGTTTTTTTACACAGGAGATGGGGCGTCTCAAGGGCGTTGCGAAGGCTGCCCGGAAAAGCAAAAAAAGATTCGTCAACTGCCTGGACCACTTCTCCCTGGTAAACCTGGAATATGAAAGCCGGAGGGCAAGTGAACTTTATTTGATCCATTCGGGAAGGCTTGTCGAAGGCTACGGCGGCATCAGGGGAGATTTCCAGGATTTTTCCCTGGCCGGCTATCTGGTGGAACTCACCGAGGCGCTTTTTCCCCCGCAGGTGCCGGCTCCCGAGGTTTTTACCCTTCTAGTGGACATCCTTCGTGCGATCGACCGTGGCGATAACTCTGCACTTTTGCGGATAGCGTTTGAAGCCCGAGTGATGGCGCTGGGAGGGTACGCGATCGGCCTGGATCGATGCAGCGGCTGTGGGCGGGAGTACCAGCGGAAAGGCCGGGCGGTGTTCGATTCGGAAAAAGGCGGGATATACTGCCTGAAATGCAGGGTTGAATCTCCGGGTGTACCGTCTCTGGGTGCCGAGGCCGGGTCTCTTCTTTCTACGCTGCAGAAGCTGGGAGCAGAAGCTCTATCGAAAAACGAGGTCGATCCCGAGGCCTGCGCGGAAATCAGGTATGTTATGGACCTTCATATCGCCCGCCGCCTGGGTCGGGCGCTCAAAACCGCCGCGTTCCTCGATTGAGCAGGGTATTAATCCCGGTTCGCCAATTGCCTGAGGATTTCGCAGTTTTTTGCGATCCGTTTGGCGTCGACCTTGAGATTTGCCGTATTGGGTTTAGCCTTGTTTTTCCGTATCTGTTTCTGCTTCTTGCTGTTGGATGCCATGGTCTTCTCCTTGCTGAAAAATCATAAACTATCACTACTACTTTTCAGAAGTCCATCTGTCAATGAAAATCTGAAAATGTGAGCGCGGAGCGAACTTCATTTTGTATTCATAACATAGCGGACGGCGTTTCTGAATATGGCGATACCGTCGCCCTCTTCGGCCCTGTCGGTTATTCCCCGGCGTTTGTCGGATTCCTTGATGCGGGTCCAGCAAGGGTGATTTGTGAAGTGGTTGAAGGCCTCCGGATGCGGCATTAATCCGAAAATACGCCCCGTGGGGTCGCATATGCCGGCGATGTCGTGGATGGAACCGTTCGGGTTGGCGGGACGGCGGCCCCCCGCCGGGTTTCCCTCTTGATCCGCGTACCTGAGCACCACCTGTTTATTCGCTTCCAGGAGGTCAAGGACGTCATCGGAGGCATAAAATTTACCTTCCCCGTGACGCACGGGCAGCTCTATCTCTGAAATTCCGTTCATATACACACAACACGATTCCTGCTCCACCTTCAGTTTAACCCAGGTGTCGATAAAATTCCCGCTGTCGTTGCCGATCAACGCAATCCGCCTTGCAGTATAGTTTCCATCGAATCCCGGGAGCAGCCCCAGGTTTACAAGAACCTGGAATCCGTTGCATATACCGACGATCAGTTTTCCATCCTGTATGAAACGGTCGATGTCGTCACCGAGATGATGTTTAAGCTTGGATGCCATGAGCACGCCGGCGCCGTGATCGTCTGCCCAGCTGAAGCCGCCTCCCAGCACGAGAATGTCGTATTTTGAGAGCGTTTGACCTTCACCGGTCCCGGCTGCGGCTATTATGTCGTTGATATGGATTGGATCCGCCTCCGCTCCCGCGCGGCGGAGACAGAACAGTGTTTCGTAGTCGCAATTGAGACCGTAGCCTGTCGGTACCAGTGCTTTGACTTGCTTCATATCAGGTCCCCGAACGGCGCGAGCCAGCTCACGCGCAGTTTTTCCAGAGTTTCATCGATGAGTGTCGTACCGCCGTTTCCGTGCACGATGAACCGGCGTTTTCCGTTGACTTTTCCTATCAGACCCAGGGGTAGACCTACGAAAATTTCTTCGAACCGCTTCTGGGAGGATTCCGGAACGGTTATCACAAAACGGCCGGACGATTCCGAGTAGAGCGCCCGGGTTGCTGTCAGGCCGCTTGAGCCGGGAAGCTTTTCAATCGAAAGCTCCATCCCCAGATCCCCCGCGATTGCGACCAGCGCCAGGTGAACACCCAGCCCGCCTCTACCCACCGCGTGGCACGAGGCCGTGAGCCCTTCAATCACCGCCCTGTGGAGAGCTTCGTAGCAGGGTTTAGTATCCTCCGGCCTCAGTTTCGGGACATGAAGCCCCACGGCGCCCAACATCTGGTAGAATTCTCCTCCGCCCAGTTCATCCCGGGTGTCGCCGAGCAGGTAAACGAGATCGCCGGGCTCCTTCGCATCCATGCCCGGGCATACGGTTACGTCTTCAATAACGCTGCAAACCGTGAAGAGCAGCGTGGGCAGGCCTGAAACCTTTCGTCTTTCCCCGAAGGGTCCGCTCAGGTTTCCGTCGATGTACATGCTGTCTTTGCCGGAGAGAAGCGGTATCCCATAGGCCATGCAGCAGTCCCTGAGCGCCCAGTTCGCCCGAACCAGTTGAGCCGCTTTATATTTCCCGTCTGGGTTTAGTGAAGCGTTGTATTCGATGGTCGGCCAGCAGAAGTTGTCGACCCCGCCGAGGTGATGGGGATTTCCGCCGACCGCCAGAACCTTTCGAACCGCTTCATCGATAACGGCGGTTGTCATGTGATAGGTGTCTATCCGGGAATAACCGGGGTTCAAGGCCTGGGACACCGCGATCCCTCGGATTGATTCAAGTCTCGGACGCATGACCGCCGCATCACCGGGCACCTCTCCGTATTTCCCGACCAGGGGCTTTAAGACGCTTCCCCCCTGGACTTCGTGATCGTATTGGCGGGCGATCCAGTTGCGCGAACAGATATTGGGCCGGGAGAGCATCGAGCAAAGCAGGTCGCCGTGCCGTGAAGGCTCGGTGACCACCGGCTCGGTCAGCCCCCGGAGGGCCGGAGGCGTCCATTCGGCCTCAAATTCCCATTGAGGAAAATCCGATTCCAGGAGATCCATCCGAACATAGGCGCAGGTTGCCCCCTGGTAAACCAGGTGCAGGTAGCCGGTGTCCGTATAGGTTCCGATAACGGTGCTTTCGACCGCATGCTTTCGGCTGAGTTCCATGAAGCGTTCGATATCTCCGGGTTTGACGGCCACCGTCATCCGCTCCTGGCTCTCCGACACCCATATTTCCCACTGGTCCAGGCCTTCATATTTAAGCGGAACTCTGTCGAGCTCCACTCTGGCGCCGTTGCTGAAACGGGCCGATTCTCCGATCGAAGATGACAGTCCGCCTCCACCGTTGTCCGTGATAAAGGCGATCAGGCCTTCATCCCTGGCTTCCAGCAAAAAATCATGCATCTTTTTCTGGGTGTAAGGGTCTCCGATCTGCACATGGCCGGCAGGAGTATGCTCACCGTATACCTCGGAGGAAGCCGTGACACCGTGGATGCCGTCTTTCCCCACCCGTCCCCCGCACATGACGATCAGGTCTCCGGCCCTGGTTGTCTTTTCATGACTGGATGTCCCCCCTACATAGGCCGGCATAATCCCCAGCGCGGTAACGAACACCAGGCATTTGCCGAGGTAGCTGTCGTCGAACAGCAACTGCCCGTACGGGGTGGGGATGCCGCTCTTGTTCCCGCCGTCCCGCACCCCTTCGATGATCCCGTCCAGCAGCCGCCGTGGGTGGAGATGGGGTTTCAGCTCACCATTGTAATCGCGTGGGGCAGTGCAGAAGCCATAGGTTCCCATGATCAGTTTGGCCCCCTTGCCTGTGCCGAGCGGATCCCTGTATATGCCGACGATGCCCGTGATCGCCCCCCCGTAGGCTTCCATGTTTGAAGGGCTGTTATGAGTTTCTCCGGTGATCACGTAATAATTTTCTTCGTCGAAGCGGCCGACACCCGCGTTGTCCCAGAGAACGGAAACAACCCAGTTGAATTTTTCCTTGAGCGCCAGGGTCGGTGCTTCGATACATGTTTTGAACAGGTTGTCGACCCTTTCCGCTTCACCGGTTGAAATGTCCCGGTAATGAAAAAGTCCCCGGAAGGTATTGTGGTTGCAGTGGTCGCTTCTCGCCTGGGAAATATATTCCAGCTCTACGTCGGTTGGTAGATCGAGCCCGGCCTTCAACCTTTCTTCGTGCACATCTTTGCGGAGAAAATACCGCCTTATCACCGGGATGTCCCTGTCATGCAGCGCCAGGCTCCGTTCGGCCGACAGTTTTTTGAGCTCCTCGTCACTGTCGATGGGGATCGTGCAGACCCGGGGAGTCCGGTTGAGCAAAACCTTCGGGACTGGGAAACCAACGCCGTTTACCTGGTCCCAGTCTTCCGGCCGGTAAATTTTCCATTGCTGAATCAGGTCATTCGCGAGAAGATCCTTTGCAATGATTTCGGCCTGGGAGAAGTTGATTTTCCCTTTAATTTCAAACTGTTTAGAACAATAGACCGTTTGTCCCCGATTTAGGATCACTCCGAGGACGTCCTCGATCGCCTCTGCGGCGGTGCTGCCTGCGGTATCTCTTACGCCGGGCCGGAAACCGACCCATATCACCCAGTCGAAGGACGACGCCATCGGACTGAACGAAGATTCTTCGGTGACAGGGTTCGTGAAAATTTCCGTCCGGATACGTTCGAGGCTGGTTTCGTCTAGATCGATGTCGATGGTCAGCACCCGGATCGTTCGGATGTCGTCGACGTGGAAGCCGAAATATTCCCTCGATTTCCGCAGGATCGAAAGCCCCTCGGCGTCGGCCAGCTGCCTTTTGAGGCGGATTTCAAGCCTCGCTGTCATATTTTCTCCTGGGTTTTTACGATGAAAATCGGCTTAAAGCCTGCAACCCGGAGTTAAAACGGCCGGGCTGACGTCCAATGGCCAAAGCCTAATGTAATAGCTGCCTACAGTCAACCGGATAGTCAAGGGATCAGCGGTGAAGTACGAACAGCGATCGCGGATACAATCCGCTCCCACAGAGATCAAAAGCTAAATTAAGGGACTGCAGTGTGGGAGCGCTTTATAAGCGCGATTCGACCGGGGATGGTGGCCCGGGTTGAAATAGTGACGGCGAATGGATATATTCTTTACAAAGCTTCAGCCGATGAACGGCGGACGCTGTCAGGCGCGGTTCCGGAGATTTTAAACCCACGGTGGATTTTTCCTGAGACAACCGAGGATGCCTGAGAAAGGAGTATTATGAGAAAGGAAATTCTAACGGGAGACCGATCGAAGGCAACGGAAAAGGTCCCCGATCAAAAAGAACTGGAAAAAGAGTTAAGCGAGTACCTGGCTAAAAAATACGGGGACCGGGTGAAGATTATTTCCCCCATGGTCTTTCCGAAGACCGAATCCGCCGGCGGGGAAAAGGGAAAGTCCGAAGGGGGGAAAGGTTCGTTTGATCTCCTTCCGGAGGAACTCGAACGGTACCTTGAACGTTTCGTGGTCAAGCAGCAAGATGCGAAGGCGGTTCTTTCCACTAAAGTTTGCACACATTTCAACAGGATAGCTCACTTTAACGCCGGAAAGGGCAAAAATCGGAGCACCGGCGTGGGGATGATTAAAAACAATGTTTTGATGATCGGCCCGACCGGCGTTGGAAAAACATACATCATAAAGCTTATCGCCCAGAAGCTGGGGGTTCCGTTCGTTAAAGGGGACGCCACCAAGTTCAGTGAAACAGGTTATGTCGGAGGCGACGTAGAAGATCTGGTGAGGGACCTGGTTTATGAAGCGGGGGATGACATTTCGGCCGCGGAAAACGGGATAATTTACATCGACGAAATAGATAAGATTGCATCTTCCAGAAATATCATAGGACACGATGTTTCCCGGACCGGTGTACAGAGGGCGTTGCTTAAGCCTATGGAGGAAACCGATGTCGACCTGAAAGTCCCCCATGACCCGGTTTCCCAGATTCAGGCGATCGAACATTTCAGAAGAACCGGCAAGAAGGAAAAGCAGGTTGTAAACACGCGTAATATCTTGTTCATCATGAGCGGAGCTTTCGGTGATCTGACCGAAATAATCCGGCGCAGGCTCCAGAAGCAGGGAATAGGATTCGAAGCGGATGTGAGGCCGACCGAGATTCCATGGGAAATTTTAAAAGAAGTTAAGGCGCAGGACCTTATAGAATTCGGTTTTGAATCCGAATTCGTGGGTCGCCTTCCGGTGGTCGTGGTGTTTGATGAGTTGACGAAGGAAGATCTTTTCGAAATATTGTCAAACCCGAACAACCCGATTATCATCAGCAAGCGGCTGGATTTCAGCGCCTATGGGATAGAGATCAAGTTCCAAGGGGAGGCTCTCGAAATGATCGCCGAAATGGCGGCCGCCGAAAAAACCGGTGCGCGGGGAATCGTCAGCGCTATAGAAAGGGTGCTGATACCCTTCGAAAAGAGACTTCCTTCGACCGCTTTCAAGAAACTGCTGGTGACACCGGAGTTGGTGAAGGATCCGGAAGGATTCCTGGCCGATATGCTTGAACACGGGCACGAGCCGGCACACGAAAGCCGCTTTGAGGCGGAGGCAGCCGACGAAATGAACCGCCTTATATCCTACATGGAGTCCAGGATCGAAGATTTCAGGCATCCATCGGGTGTCACACTGAGCAGGCGGAAAATGGAGATGGTGGCCGAACTCTACCTGAAGATCTGCTCTGATTTGAACCGTGCATTCGAGGAATTCATCGTGATGTACGAACAGGTGAAAGAGCAGGAGTCGGCGATGCGCAGCGAGATGGATCTGCAGGTGACTTTCGACGAAACAGCGGTCGAAGAGATCATCCAGCAGGCCATCGTTACCGGCGAACAGGCGGGACCTCTGGCTCAAAAGGTTGTAAAGCGACTGGAATACGGTTTGAAGCTTGTAAAAGATCGTGCCGGAGTGCAGGATTTTGTGATAAACGATGAGGCCGTGAAAGACATGGAATTTTTCATTAATAAGCTCATAAAGCAATGCTACCGGCAGGAGGATCAGTCTTTTTCCGAGGCCGGAGAAAGGCCGGAATGATCGGGATTTCAAAACTTTACTGCGGAACGGTGGAGCCGTCGGATGCTCTCCGTTACGGGAGGAAGGCCGGGGATCTGCCCTCCCACCTGCTTCAGTTCTCCATCGACAAAAAACCGGTCGTGGTTTGGAATGTCACCCGTGCATGCAATTTAAAGTGTGTCCATTGCTATGCAGGGGCGGTGGATGCGGCCGGCGAGAAGGAGTTGAACCATCGGGAGACGCGGAGCTTGCTGGATGATCTTTCCGATTTTGGTGTCCCAGTCGTGCTTTTTTCAGGTGGGGAACCCCTGATGCACCCTGGTATCACGGAGCTTGCCTCCTATGCGGTCAAGCGTGGCATGAGGGCCGTGATATCCACCAACGGTACACTGATTACGCGCGAGAAGGCTTTTGAACTAAAGGATGTGGGCCTGTCTTATGTCGGGGTCAGTCTGGACGGCATGGAGGATGTTCACGACAGGTTCAGGGGAAAGCGGGGAGCGTTCACCGCCGCGATGAAGGGTATCGAAAATTGCCGGGAAGCCGGGCTGAAGGTCGGGCTTCGGTTTACGATCAACCGTTTGAACGCGATGGAGATTCCGGCGATATTTGATCTGATCGAAAAATATGAAGTTCCAAGGGCCTGTTTTTACCACCTCGTCTATGCAGGAAGAGGTTCGGACCTGGTGGACCAGGATCTTGACCATGGTGAAACCAGGCGGGTTGTGGATTTGATCATCGATCGCACGAAGGATCTGCATGACAGGGGCATGCCGAAAGAGATCCTGACCGTGGACAACCATGCCGACGGTCCTTATCTGTATCTCCGGATGCTGCGCGAAGGAAACCCGAGAGCACCCGAGGTGCTGGAACTTCTCGAGATGAACGAAGGAAACAATTCGGGCCGCGGCATCGGCTGTGTAAGCTGGGACGGTACCGTGTATGCCGATCAGTTCTGGCGTCACACATCCTTCGGAAATGTGCGTGAAAGGTCTTTCAGCGAAATCTGGACCGATCTTTCAAACCCGTTGATGAAAAAACTCAAGGACAAAAAGCGGTATGTGACCGGCAGATGTTCCGGCTGCCGGTGGCTGGATGTATGTGGCGGTAATTTCAGGGTGCGGGCCGAAGCGGTCACCGGCGATCTCTGGGCGCCGGACCCGGCCTGCTACCTGACAGACGAAGAAATCAGCGTCGATTGAAACGGAGTTGAAATGGCTTTCCCTGTAGACAGACCGAGGCGATTGAGAAGGAATGCAACGATACGGCGGCTGGTTCGTGAAACGGTGTTGACCCCCCATGATTTTATCCTGCCGCTTTTTGTCGTCGAAGGCGTGGATAAGACATATAAACAACCGATAAAAAGCATGCCGGAATGCTGCCACTTGAGCCCTTCGCTTGCCGCCGAAACTGCACAGGAAGCATACGAGCTCGGGGTCCAGGCGGTGATCCTTTTCGGACTTCCCTCGAAAAAGGATGCAGTCGGTTCAGGGGCCTGGGCCGATAACGGATGTATCCAGCAGGCCGCCGCAGAAATCAAGCGTGTCTGCCCGGACATCTGCGTCATCTGCGACACCTGCCTGTGCGAGTACACGGACCACGGCCACTGCGGCGTCATTAGAGACGGCTCGGTCGACAACGACGCCACGATCGAACTGCTGGCGAAAACCGCGCTCAGCCAGGCGAGGGCGGGCGCCGATATCATCGCTCCTTCGGACATGATGGATGGACGGGTGCAGGCGATCCGGAAGGCCCTCGACAGGGATGGATTTCAAGAGACGATCGTCATGTCCTATGCGGCAAAATTCGCGTCATCATTCTACGGCCCTTTCAGGGAGGCCGCAGATTGTTCGCCCTGTTTCGGTGACAGAAAATCTTACCAGATGGACCCGGGGAATGCACGGGAAGCGATCAAGGAGATGGCCCTGGACCTGGATGAAGGAGCCGATATCCTGATCGTGAAGCCCGCATTGCCTTCCCTGGATATTTTACGTGAAGCGCGCGATCGCTTCCTGGTGCCGCTTGCCGCGTACCAGGTTTCAGGAGAATATGCTCAGATAAAGGGCGCGGCGTCGGTCGGGCTTGTCGACGAGGTGAGTACGATGATGGAAAGCCTCATATCGATCAAGCGGGCCGGTGCGGACATGATTATAACCTACTTCGCGATGGACGCCGCCCGGGTTTTGATCGACCGGATGGGCTGTTGCAAGGGGGCGCCCGGCCGCGATCTGTAAATTTCCTGTACCGGAGGAAAGGGGGGTTGATTGAATCCTGCCAGCCTGCTTCATCGGGCCTGGATCGTGCTTGCACTTTGTTTTGCAACCATTTTCATTAATCATTCCGTGCGACTGGGCTACGGGGTTATTATGCCCGAGATGCTCAAAGTTTTAAATCTCGGTCGTGCGGCCGGTGGCACGATTTTTAACGCCTATCTGCTGATATACATTTCCCTCACCCCTTTCACTGGCTACCTCACAGATCGCTACGGCGCCAGGCGCGTGATCACCATCTGTATTTTCATCCTTTCCCTGGGAGTCGGGCTGATGGGGACGGCCGGGAGCATGTTTTCGGCCTGTCTTTTTTTCGGCCTTGCCGGTCTGGGTGCCACCGGGATATGGACCCCGGTGCTCGCCGTGGTACAGCGCTGGTTTGCGCCGCGCCACAGGGGGCTCGCGGTGGGGATACTTTCCACCGGCTATGGACTGGGTTTTGCGTCTATCGGGCTCGCTTTTCCATGGATTCTCGAACATTTCGACTGGCGTTATGCTTGGTTTTTCCTGGGCGGAGCGGCGCTTGTCATGACGGCGGCGAACGGTTTTTTCCTTCGAAGCGATCCCGCTTCCTCCGGTCTTTCGCCGTGGGGGGACAGCGCCGAAAATTCAACCCCCAAATCAAAGGGATTTGCCCCTACCAGGTTGAACCACCTGCGGGACGTATTCCGCAGCGCCCGGTTCTGGCTGATAGGCTCGTCCTATTTCTGCATCGCCTTCAGCCTTTACGGAATAACAACGTTTATGGTGGACTACGCTGTGAACCAGCTGGGAATCCCGATGGATCGGGCGAGCCTGCTTGCAACTGTTCATGGGGTGTGCCAGGCCGTCGGTGTATTGACCATCCTGCCGCTTTCGGACAGGCTGGGCCGCAGAAAAACGATAATGATCTCAAACGGGG
>DSCZ01000309.1 GCA_011048855.1 Desulfobacteraceae bacterium
AAAGAACCGCTGACTGCGGGAAGATTCGAATCGCCGATGAAGGTTCTGAAGTGGTGCTGATGGGCTGGGTCAACAGCCGCAGAGACCTGGGCGGCCTTATATTTGTCAACCTGAGGGACAGAACAGGAATCGCGCAGGTGGTTTTCGATCCGGGTGAAAACCCGGACTGCCATGAAAGGGCCAGGGTGCTCAGGAACGAGTGGGTTATGGCCGTTCGCGGGATCGTGACCCGCAGGGAAGAGGGCATGGCGAATCCCAATATGCCCACAGGGGACGTGGAAGTGCGTGCCGCGGAAATAAGGATTTTAAACGAAACCGAGACGCCGCCGTTCCAGGTGGATGGCGCCGTCGACGCTTCGGAGGCGCTCCGGCTGAAACACCGTTATCTTGAACTGCGCAGGCCGGCGATGTTCCGTTCTCTTCAAATGAGACATCGGGCCGCATCCTCCATACGGGGGTTCCTGGATTCCCGGGGATTTATAGAGGTGGAAACACCGATGTTGACCAAAAGCACTCCCGAGGGGGCAAGGGATTACCTGGTGCCCAGCAGGGTGAACCCGGGCCTGTTTTATGCGCTCCCCCAGTCGCCTCAGCTGTTCAAGCAATTGTTGATGATTTCGGGGGTCGACCGCTATTACCAGATCGTCCGATGTTTCCGCGATGAGGACCTGCGTGCCGACAGGCAGCCGGAATTCACCCAGGTGGACCTGGAGATGGCTTTTGTCGATGAGGAAGACGTGATCGGGGTCGTGGAAGCGATGATGACCCGGCTGTTTCGGGACGTGCTGGAAAAGGAAATTCCGGTGCCTTTTCCCCGTTTGACTTACGCGGAGGCGATCGAGAGCTACGGCACCGACAGGCCCGACACGCGGTTCGAGATGAAAATATCGGATATCACTGTAGAGGCCGAAAAGAGCGACTTCCGGGTTTTTTCCGAACTGGCCGCGTCAGGCGGTGCGATCAAAGCTGTATGCGTCGACGGCGGTGCCGATCGGCTTACCCGCAAAAAGCTGGACCAGCTCGCTTCCAGCGCCAAGGAAAACGGCGCCGGAGGACTTGCATGGGCCAAGATAAAGGCTGAGGGAGCCTGGCAGTCATCACTTGACAAATTTTTCCCGGTTTCACTTAAGCAGGAAATAAACTTAAAGCTGGGGGCAAAACCAGGAGACGCGGTCCTGATGGTTGCCGGATCCACCCCTGTAGCACTCAATGTACTCGGGGACATCAGGCTTTCAGTTGCAACCGAGCTGCAAATGATACCGGCGGGAGTTTTTGCGTTGACCTGGGTTACGCATTTTCCGTTGCTGGAATACAGCGAGGAGGAAAAGCGGCTGACCTCGGTGCATCACCCTTTCACTGCACCACTCGACCAGGATATGGATCTGCTTTCTTCGAATCCCGGTGACGTTCGGGCCAGGGCCTATGATATCGTGATGAACGGGGCCGAGATTGGAGGAGGAAGCATCCGGATCCATACCCAGGCCGTGCAGAGAAAAGTCTTTGAGACCCTGGGCATATCGGCCGCGGAGGCAGATGCCAAATTCGGTTTTTTGTTGAACGCGCTGAAATATGGAGCCCCGCCGCACGGCGGGATTGCGCTTGGTTTCGATCGTTTGGTAGCGATGCTTGCCGGGGTTCCGTCGATTCGAGAGGTCATCGCTTTTCCCAAAACCACCAGCGCTTCATGCCTGCTTACGGGGGCGCCTTCGCAGGTTGATCCCGACCAGTTGGCGGAGCTGGGTCTGAGGCTGAACCCCGGCCCGGGTTGATATAAGTGCGTTATGAGCGTTCCAGCAGACTGCAGTCCGAGGGCGGCACCTGGATAACGACCTTTTCCCCCCGTCTGAAGGGGTTCATGGTCGCGATTTTTATCACATGAATCATGGTGCCGTTTTCCAGTTCCACGAAATAGCTGACTTCACCCCCCATGTAGCTTCTGTCTTTTATCGTTCCGTCGAAAAGGTTGCTGTCCGGTGAAAATCCCTTGTCACCTTGTTTGAAGATATTGATCCTCTGCGCCCTGATGACGAGTTCTACCGGCAGACCATCGGAACGACCCAGCGGATCGAATGCCCGTACTTCGTTGCCGTCGTCGGTTTTGACTACAACAGTGTCTCCTTCTCGATTTTTGACCACGGCATCGAAAAAATTGGAATGACCCAGAAAATCAGCCACAAAATGGTTGACCGGGAAATTGTATACTTCTTCCGGACTGCCCTGCTGTTGCACGATCCCCTGCTTCATGACGACTATGGTATCGGACATGCTCAAGGCTTCCCTCTGATCGTGGGTGACGAAAATCGTGGTAACCCCCAGCATCTGCTGCAGGTTGTCTATTTCCCGGCGCATGTCCTCCCTTAAATTTTCATCCAGAGCGGACAGAGGTTCGTCCATAAGCAGGACATCCGGCTCGATGACGATTGCACGCGCAAGCGCGATGCGCTGCTGCTGGCCACCCGAGAGCTGGGCCGGCATCCGGCTTTCGACCCCCGGCAGGCGCACCATTTCGAGTGCCCGCGTGACCCTTGCTTTGATCTCGTCTTTTGGGACATTTCTGTATTTGAGCCCGAAAGCCACGTTGGCAAAAATATTCTTGTGAGGGAACAGGGAGTAGTTCTGAAAGATCATTCCAAGGTTACGCTTATGAATCGGCATATCGTTGATACGCCTGCCCTTGATGAATATATCACCTTCGGTCGGGACTTCGAGCCCCGCAATCATTCTGAGAATTGTGGTTTTTCCGCAGCCGGAGGGACCGAGAAGCGTCACGAGACTTCCTTCTTTGATATCCAGATCCGTTTTTTCGACTGCCAAAATTTTATCGAAACGTTTTTCAACGCCTCTCAGCTGAACCATTGGTGTAGAATCACCGTTATTCACTGTGAAACCGGCTCCTTATAATTGAATTTGCTTACATTTGAATCAAATTTTGCCGCGGATTGCGGGCGGCGGAAATTCCCCGCCGCGCTCCGCAACCCACCGGGCCGGTATCAGCGTCCCGCCCTGACCTTGTCCCATTTTTCGGCCCATTCGATCTGGCGGCTGTTCCAGTATGCCGGGTCGGAAAACAGGTAGCCATCCAGTTTGCCGGTAGGGTCGAACGCCGGAAGTTTTTGAACCGATTCAGGCATCGGCACTTTCGTCGGATCGAGGCTCGGCGGATATTTCTGCCCCTCGGCCACCGCAATCGAACATGCCGGGGCCAGCATGAAGTCGAGCAGTTTGTGGGCGATTTCCAGTTCCGTCCCTTTCAGCACGAAGATGCATTCCTGCCACGAATAGCAGTTGTACGGAGAGAGAAAGCCTATAGGATGGCCTTCGGCCTGGAGCGCGGCCACGCGGCCGGACCAGGCCACGGTGGCGTAGATCTCTTCGTTTGCAAGCAGGCTCATAAGCTCGGCGCCCGACCCCCAGTATTTCTTTATCATCTTGCGTTGTTCCCTGAGAGCATCCCAGACCGCCTCGATGTCTTCTATTTTGTTTGGGTGCTGACCTGTATGAAGCGCGCCGTACCAGATGTTGGTGCGCCAGTCGGTCCAGCTCCCAAGCCTCCCGTCAAGTTCTTTATCCCAGAGAAGAGAGGCTCCAAGCTTTTCGGCCTTGTCCTTTGAGATATATTTCGTGTTGTAGGCGATTCCTGTCTGGCCGAAGTCGTAGGGCACGGCTGACAGGGTGCCCTTGGTTATTGCCTTGTAGGGCTCGATCATCGCTTTCATAACATTTTTGAGGTTCGGGATCTTGTCTTCGTCCAGAACCGTGTCGTAGCCCAGGTCCACGTATCTCGCGTAGTCGAAAACACCGCTCAGGTGGGCCAGGTTGAATTCCCCCCCCGGCGGAAAAGACGCTTTCACCCTGGTCAGGTAGGTGTCCATGTCTCCGAATTCACCGTCTATCACCCGGATGCCCGTGGCTTCGGTAAATGGTTTGAAGGCATGCTCCCTGAACGCATCGGATACGACTCCGCCCCATCCGTCGAAGCGGATCGATTTGGCGGCGAAGGCCGGGCGCATCAACGATCCGAACGGACCTCCAACGAGACCTGCGGCGGCCCCGGCGAGCGAGAGGTATTTAATGAAGTCGCGGCGGTTCACCTTGCCGTCCAAATATTTGCCGTACTCATCATCCAGCCGGTTTTGCGAGATTTTTTTCATCAGTTTTCTCCTTTCGTCATGGTTAATGAGGGTTGGTTGACGATGCCGGCCGTTCCGGCGGCTAAGACCTGGAAAGCTTCCGTATCATAAACGCGGCAAGCAGCGGCGTGGCGATCGTCATGATGATCATTACGGTTCCGAGGGCATTTATCTCCGGGCTGACCGAGGTTCTCAGCATGCCGAAAATTTTGACCGGAACTGTTTGATTTTGAGCCGTAGCCCAGAACAGCGTCGCGGTGATATCGTCGAAGGAAATCGTGAACGAAAACAGCATTCCCGCCAGGATCGCCGGCATGAGAAGCGGCAGGGTGACTTCCTTGAACGTGTGAAACGGGCCGGCGCCGAGGGTTTGTGCAGCTTCTTCGTATTCTTTTTTGATGCCGACGAGCCTCGCCTGAACGATCAGCAGCACGTATGGCAATGTCAGGACTACATGCCCGATCAACAGCAGCATGAAGCTTTTCGGTTGCTGGAGCCAGCGGATGAACAGCAGAAGCGCAACTCCGAGGATCACCTCGGGGATCATGATCGGGGAAAGGAGCAGGGTGTTCAGGGTGTTTTTGCCGGGGAACTCGTAGCGAACGAATGCCATTGCGGCCAGGATTCCTATGGAGGTTGAAATGAGCGCGGTAAGCGACCCCAGGATCAGAGAGTTTTTAAACGCATAAAGAATGGATTCGTTTTGAGCCAGCTTGACGAACCATCTCAGGCTGAAGCCTTTCATCGGGAAGCATCCGAACTGTTCCGGGTTGAAGGACAGAACGATCACCACGGCTATCGGCGCGAACATGAACACATAAATAAGGATCGTGTAGGCTCGAATCAGCGACCAACCGGTTATTTTCGGCATTGTCGATCCCTCACTGCAGGCTCTTGAATATCTGGTTTATGCCCAGATACCGGTTATACGTCCATACGATCATCACCAGAAGGCTCAAGAGAATTACGCTGATCGCCGACCCGAAGGGCCAGTCCAGCGTGCCTATGACGCGGTTGAAAATCAAATTGGCGATCATTTCGTTGCCCGGGCCTCCCAGAATCATCGGGGGGAGATACGTCCCGGCCGTCAAAACAAAAACGAGCAGAGATCCGGCGCTGACTCCCGGAAGGCTCAGGGGCAGGGTCACCTCTTTAAATGCCTGCCATTCGGTGCATCCCATGCTCCTGGCAGCTTCGACAAGGCTCTTGTCGATGCCTTCGAGGCTGACATAAATATTCAGGATCATGAACGGCAGGAGGTACTGGATAAGACCCATTAAAACTGAACCTTCGTTGTAAAGCATTCCCACAGGCTTTGAGAGTAAGCCCGCCTGGAGCAGAATATAGTTTATCAGGCCGGTATCCCCCAGGATGTTGATCCAGCTCATGGTTCTGATAATGAAGCTTATCCAGAACGGAAGCATGATAAGGAGCAGGAGCAGGGATTTAAACCTGGTCCGGCTGCGATAGAAAAAGTAAGCGGGGATATAACCCATGACCAGGCAGAGAAAAACGGTTTCCAGCGAAACCCTGATCGTCCGGATCAATATCGAAGGATAGAAAAAATCCTCAAAAAATTTCGCATAATTACCGAATTGAAAAGCCGGGATGTCGGCGCCTGTCGGTGCTCTCAACCAGAAACTGTAAACTACGATGAAACACACCGGAATGACCAGCAGGAAAAAGACCGTACTGAGTGCCGGTCCGAGCAATGCCCAAGGCTTCCATGCTTGATTCTTCATCCGAGTTCTTATAAGGAATTGTTGGGAAAAGTTTCGTTTACTGTGAATACAAGAGCTGACATAATCTGAGAGGCTATTAAAACCAGCGTGAAGAGTCAAGGGAAAATCTTGATTTGACCGGGTAAGTTCGACAACCATGTCTTTTCATGCAGAACGGAGGTGCTCGATGTCTTTATTTAATACCGAAAAATTCCTGGAACTTCCGAACCAGATCGTAACCCTCGACTACCATGTGGGCGGTGAACCGATACGCCTGGTGGTCGACGGGCTCCCGGAAATCCCCGGGGAAACGATCAACGATAAGCGGCTTTATATCCGCGGGCATCTTGATCATGTAAGACTGCTGCTGACGCGGGAGCCCCGAGGACACCGTGACATGTTCGCCGGAATTATCACGCGGCCGGTCAACCAGGGAAGCGGATTCGGGATCGTTTTCATGGATGCACGCCGGTATCCGTATATGTGCGGCCACGGGGTGATCGGGGCGGTGACGGCTTTCGTCGAAACCGGGAGTGTCGAGATGCAGGGCGCCGACATGGATGTCATCGTAGATTCTCCATCGGGGCAGGTGAAGGCATCGGTCAGGATTGCGGCGGACGACCCCCGGAGAGTCGAATCTGTGGCGATCCGGATGGAATCGGCTTTCGTGTTTCTGTCCGACTGCTTCCTGGAAGTGGACGGTCTTGGGGTATTGAAGGTGGATATCTGTTTTGCCGGCGGTTTTTTCGTGATGGTATCCGTAGAGGAAATAGGGATCAGCCTGGCGGCTGCCGATTCCGGGCGACTGGCGGAGATCGGGATGGCGGTGATAGAGGCTGCAAACAGAAGTTTTCAGGTCAGGCATCCCGTGCGCACCTATATCGACACGATAGACGTGGCGGAGTTTTATGACCTGAGCGGTTCGACGTCGGGCCGTGGCAAAAATTTCGTGGTACTCGGCGAGGGTCATGTGGACAGGTCTCCATGTGGTACAGGGACATCGGCAAAAATGGCTCTTCTGCATCGGAGGGGTCTACTGTCCGTCGGGGATCGTTTTGTCAATGAAGGCCTTTTGGGAACGACATTCGAGGGGAGGATAGCAGCCGAATCATCGATTGGCGATTTGCCGGTCATCGTGCCTGAAATCCGGGGATCGGCCCATCCCACCGGATTGCACCGGTTCGTAACCGGGGCTGATGATCCGCTGCCGAAAGGGTTTTTGATATGAATCTGTAATTCGGGAAGCGGTTTTTTCTTGACAATCCACCGTTCATCATTAATAAAAACCAGTTGAAAAATTTCTGGCGTTGTGGAAACGCGGCGAATGAAACGCTGCGTTTTATGTTTGTACACCTGCGGCTGGAACAAACCGGAACGTGTTGCCTGATGCATGCATGATTCGGTGCCGTCAATTTTGTAGTTTCTTAAAATTTTAAACGAGAAGAAAGGATGTGGTTCCAATGATTTGTGAAACGATTAAAAAGGGTTATGAATGCGCTTTCATGACGAAAAAAGGATGCCAGCACAATGGAGGCGCCTGTAAGCCGATCATAGACAAATGCGAAGGTTGCCAGAAGGCTGTAGCTTTCCCCACCGGAGTATACTGCATAGCTTTTCCGGATCCCGCTGCAAAATGGCGTTTCGGAAACTGCAATATGGCCACTCACATCAAAGCCGAAGCCAAGAAAGGCGCTGCAAAGATCAATCCGTTGAAAGCCTCCAAGAGGGCCTCCAGATAACGTTCAGTTCAAGGGTTGCCGCGGTTCATGCAGCAGAGGAATTCACGATTTCCTTTGGGCCCGGATATCGGCGAAGGAATGGTTCCCAGCACGGCCCAGCCTTCGCTTGAAAAAAATGTTTCAAGGGATTCGACTATCTTTGCGTGAAGTGCCTGGTCTCTGACCACGCCTCCTTTTCCGACATGGCCTTTGCCTGCCTCGAACTGTGGTTTTATGAGGCAGACCATGAAGGAATTTTCGGCAAGGATTCTGGAGACGGATGGGACCACGAGCCTCAGGGAGATAAAGGAGACATCGATTACCGCACCGTCCGGCGCCGGCTGGAAGTGGTCCGGCTCGAGGAAACGGGCGTTCGTCCTTTCCATCACCTTTACACGTGGGTGCCGGCGGAGCTTCCAGTCCAGCTGACCGTAGCCTACATCCACAGCAATCACGCTGCGCGCACCCCGTTCGAGAAGGCAGTCGGTGAATCCTCCGGTGGACGCTCCGATGTCCACCAGGTTTTTTCCTTCCACGGATAGAGAGAAGTAATCGAGAGCCGCGGCGAGTTTTACTCCGCCCCTGCTCACATACGAATGTTCGGGAGTGTTCACCACGAGTTCAGATGATTCGGGGATCATGAGCCCTGGTTTCTGGAGGCGTCGGTCTCCCGTCCTGACAAGCCCGGCCATGATCATCGCTTTCGC
This sequence comes from Desulfobacteraceae bacterium, assembly GCA_011048855.1. The sequence goes on from DSCZ01000309.1 coordinate 8,277, forward strand.
TTTCTGCCTGCTGGGAGCCAGGCCGCGGTCGACGAGGAGTTGATCCAGCCGGTGTTTTTTGGGATGTGTTTCAGACATTGCCGGTGTTTTTCAGCGTGGGTTGCCGCAGAAATCGAGTGCCGCGAGAGTGATTCCCTCGACATCGAGCCCGCATTGCCTTCTCAGCTCTGCTGGAGACCCGTGATCGACAAAGGCGTCGGGCAGCCCCAGTCTTTTGACGGGGATGCCTCCGCGGCCGCGGTCGTTCAACAGTTCGATCACGGCGGATCCAAATCCCCCGGGAAGAGCGGCCTCTTCTACGACAAGCGCTCTCGAAGCATTCGCCAGGATGTCAGGCAGATTCGGATCCACCGGTTTTATGAACCTCGCATTTACGACGCCCACGGAAAGCCCCCTCGATTCAAGGGCTTCAGCGGCGGCGGTCGAAGGATGCACCATGTTTCCCACCGCCAGAATGATCAAATCTTTTCCGGTTTTCAGCACTTCGACTTCACCTATGGGTATTGCACGGTAATCGGATTCAATCGGCACGCCCACGGCTTTGCCTCTGGGATAGCGGATCGCGATCGGTCCGGGGTGTTGGATTGCGGTGTAGAGCATATTTCTGAGATCGTTTTCATCCTTGGGTGCCAGGATCGTCATGTTCGGGAGGCAGCGAAGGTAGTTTATGTCGAAGGCGCCATGATGCGTGGGCCCGTCTTTCCCGACAAGTCCCGCACGATCGATCGCGAATACCACGGGCAGGTTCGGGAGGCAGACGTCATGAATAACCTGGTCGTAGGCTCGCTGAAGAAATGTCGAGTAAATGGCGACCACCGGCCTGAACCCTTCGGTGGCCAGGCCGGCCGCGAACGTTACGGCGTGCTGCTCCGCTATGCCGACGTCCAGGAAGCGCTCGGGGAATCTCGCGGCGAAATCCGAAAGCCCGGTGCCTTCTTCCATGGCGGCGGTTATTGCAAGAAGCTGCGGATTTCGTGCGCCCAATTCAGCCATGGCTTGGCCGAACACCTTCGTATAGGACGGGGGGGGTGGAGTCTGCTGCCGGGTAGAAACGTCGGTTGCTGAGGTTTGCGCTGCAACAGGGGGGGATATATCAAACGCTCCGACGCCGTGATAGTGGGCCGGGTCTTTTTCGGCGGGTTCGAACCCTTTCCCCTTGGTGGTCAGAACATGGAGCAGCACTGGACATTTTAAATGGGATATGTGCTCGAACGCATCGATCAATTGATCCAGGCGATGACCGTTGATCGGACCGACGTAGCGGAATTTGAAGGCTTCAAAGAGCATCCCCGGCGTAAAAAAAGACAAAAGGGAATCCTCGCTTTTTCGAACGAGGTTCATGATGTTTTCGCCGACACCCGGAAGCGACCGCATGAAATTTTCCATATCGCTTTTGAGGCTGACAAAGCGCTTCCCGCTCATCTTTTTACTGAGAAAACTCGATATCGCCCCGACGTTCCTGGAGATTGACATGGCATTGTCGTTCAACACGACGATCAGGTCCTTCTGGGTGTGGCCGGCCTGGTTAAGTGCTTCATATGCCATGCCGGCGGTCATCGAGCCGTCTCCTATCACCGATATCACTTTAGAGTTGTCGCCTTTCAGCGCGAGGGCCGTTGCTATTCCGAGCCCGGCGGATATCGATGTGCTGCTGTGGCCGGTGTCGAATGTGTCGTACGGGCTTTCGGAGCGTTTCGGAAAACCGCTGATGCCGCCGTAAGTCCTGAGGCTGGAGAACCTGTCCCTCCTGCCGGTTATCAGTTTGTGGGCGTAGGCCTGGTGCCCCACGTCCCAGATTATTTTATCTGCCGGTGCATGAAAAACGTAATGCATCGCCACGGTGAGTTCGACGACGCCGAGGCTGGGGGCCAGGTGCCCCCCGGTTTTAGATACCACGTCGATTATTTTCTCCCGGATCTCCCTGACAAGTTGTTCCAGCTCTTCAAGGCTCAACTCATTGAGGTCTTTCGGGTGATTGACTGTTTCGAGGATCGTTTTACTCATTTTTTCCTTTCAATCACATAACGGGCTATGGCGCGGAGTGGATCGGCAAGCCGATCAAAAGTTTCAAGCGCCATCAGCGCATCTTCTATCAGGTGCGACTGGGTGCGCTTGCTGTCTTCGACTCCCACGACCGCCGGGTAGGTGGCCTTGCCCATTCGGATATCCGCCCCCACCTTTTTTCCCAGAGTGAGGCTGTCGCTTTCAAGATCGAGGATGTCATCGGATATCTGGAATGCGAGTCCTGTTTTTTCGCCATAGAGTGATATTGCTTCAATCTGCCTGTCGGCGGCGCCGGCGAGCATCGCACCGGATACCACGGAGGCCTTGATGAGTGCGGCCGTTTTGTGCCTGTGGATGAATTGAACGGCATCCAGCTCGGCCTGTTTGCCCTGGAAGTGCATGTCGACCACCTGTCCCCCGACCATGCCGGCATGACCGACTGCCTCGGCGACCGTCGAGATCACCTTGAGAAGAACCCGGGAATCCGTTGACGGTTCTCCGCCCGATGAGGCCATCAGGTGGAAGGCTTGAGTCAGCAGACCGTCTCCGGCGAGCAATGCGAGTGCTTCGCCGAAAACCTTGTGGTTCGTGGGTTTTCCCCGGCGGAGATCGTCGTCGTCCATGGCCGGGAGGTCATCGTGGATAAGAGAATAGGTGTGGATCAATTCCAGTGCGCAGGCAACGGGCATCACATCGGAGGAATTCCCGCCCACGGCTTCGGCCGCGGCGATGCATAAAATCGGCCGAAGTCTCTTTCCCCCGGCGAATATGCTGTATTCCATCGCTTCGATGATTTGGGCGGCGTGCCCCGAAGCAGTGGGGAAAATCTTGTGCAAAGCCTTGTCGACTGCGTTTCTTCTCGCCTCAATATATGCTTCCAGATCAGGTTGCATCTTCTTCGTTGAACTGGTGTTGCTGATCGAAGGGAACTTGAACATACCCGCCGCTTTGCCCCATCAGCAGCGTGACCTTTTTTTCCGCCTCGTCCAGTTTGCGTCCGCAAAGAGAGACCAGTTTCATTCCTTCTTCAAATGCCTTGAGGGAATCTTCGAGCTGCAGGGTTCCTTCTTCCAGGTTTTTAACTATTTCTTCCAGCCGTTTCATGGCGGTTTCGAATGTTTGCTCAGCCATGGTGCCTCGTTTCAACTGTTAAATCGGCGACTATTCCTTTTAAGTGAAAAAAAACAGTATATAGCTTCCCTTCTATGAGGTCAAACCCGATTTTTCCCGGCCTTCCGCGCCGTTCCAGGGCGCCTCTTCCCGGGTTTTGTTCTATGTACCTCGCAGTCCAGCGAACCCCTGGCAAGCAGCACCTCCACCATGTCTCCGGAACCAAGAGCAGAGGCCGTTGTGACGACGGATTTCTCTGGAATCGTACGCGTAATGCTGTAACCTCGTTCAAGGACCTCAAGGGGGCTCAGACCCTGGATTCTCCGCTCGAAAAAAGCAAGCGCATTGTGTTGTTTTTCGATAAACACTTTTATCGCGTTGATAACCGCTGCCGAGGCATAACCGAGTTCCCGGCGCTGCGATTTTAGTTTTTCAAGCGGACTGTGCGTGGTTAAGGCCCTGCGTTCGTAATCGAGCCGTTTACGGTGTTGGTTCAGGGCGGCTGCTGTGATTCTGAAAAGGCGGCCGTGAAGTTCGTCCAGCCTGATTCTGTGATCGGTGATCCTTCTGCGCGGGTCTTTCAGCCTCGATGAGAGATATTGAAGCATACGGCCGTATTCGGCTATTCGTGAAACGGCAGCGGTTTTGAGCCTTTCAGTGAACTCGACAAGGCGGTTCAGCAGAAGAGCTTTTTCGGCGATCAGAATCTCCGCGGCGGCCGAGGGAGTCGGTGCCCTCATGTCCGCGGCGAGATCTGCGATCGTGGTGTCTATCTCGTGACCGACCGCCGAAACCACCGGGATGCTCGATGCCCTTATGGCGAGCGCCACGGATTCTTCGTTAAAAGCCTGGAGATCTTCCATGGACCCCCCGCCTCTTGTGACCACGATCACGTCAACCTTGAGTGAACGGTTGATCAGTTCCAGCGCCTGTACGATCTCCTGGGCCGCCTGGTCGCCCTGAACACGCACCGGCACCACGGTGATTTCCAGGTTGCCGAACCGCCTTCCAGCCACCTTCAAAAAATCCCTGATCGCTGCACCGGTGGGAGAGGTGACCACTGCGACCCTTTGCGGGAGAAACGGCAGCGGCCGTTTTATATGCAGATCGAAAACGCCCATCGCAGCCAGTTTTTTCTTGGTCTGCTCGAAAGCCAGGGCAAGAGCGCCGGCCCCGAGCGGCTCGATGTGATCCAGCACCAGTTGATATTCGCCGCGAGGCGCATAGACTGAAATTCGCCCGCGGGCCAGCACGTTCATGCCATTTTCCGGTCGGAACCTGAGGTTACGGGCCTGCATTCGGAACATCACCGAGCGGATCTGCGCTTCCGGGTCCTTGAGAATCATGTAGTAATGGCCCGAGGAAGGCTTGCTGAAATTGGAAATTTCCCCTTCCACCCAGACGAACGGGAAAGTGTCCTCGAGCAGTGACTGGATCAGGCGGGTTAGTTCGGATACCGAAAAAACACCCGTATTGTTCGTCTCAGCCTGCAAATCATGCTCCCTGCCGCTTCTCAACCCTTTCGGGTTTTTCAGGCGGCTTTCTTCCCGGCATTCACCCGGCGGAAGGAGGATCCGCTTCATCGAAGTCGGGAGGTGAAATTATCTCCAGATCCGGATCTATCAGAGGGAAGTCCAGATCTTCTTCGAATTCGCCGGCATCGGACTCCAGGTATCGTTTACCGCGGTAGGAGGCCGACGATGCGTTTGCCATGTAACGGATGTGTTCGACTTTCTCCGATTCCCGCTGGCAATCCACGCAAAGGCTTGCTCCAGGTACCAGCAGGAGCCTTTCGAGTGGGATGGCCTCTCCGCAGTCTTCGCATTCCCCGAAATTTTTATTCTCGGATATTCTGCGGATCAACCGGTTGATTTTCTGGAGTTCGTTCATCTTTCTTTCTATCAGGCGGTAATTGTTGGACACGGATATTTCCCTCTGGGCCTGGTCGGATTCATCCATGTTGTTGTCGCCGGAAAACCGGTCGTTGTAATCCCTTTGGTTCTGCTGCAACAAATCCAGGGCATGCTCCAGCTCGGTCTTGCGGACCGAAAGCCGCCTCAGAAACATTTTACGTGTATCTTCGTCCATCTTCAGCCTCCATGGTTGGTGATATAAAAATAAAACAGGCCGCCGGGCGAGATCCTTGCCCGAAGCGAGGAATAATAGCCACTGTTTTGGGTTTGTCAACATTGAAAAGAAATTTCTTTGCAGCTTGCATCCATGCCCTCAGTTCTCTATACTCACCACGCGCGGAGCGGCGGCAGCGGCTGGATCGACGGAATGACGAAAAACGCTTGATTGCGATTTCCAACGAACTCAAACCCCTACGCTGTTAAATCAAGCTCGTTGCCGGTAGGCTGCAGTGAAGCGGCACGAACCAGCTTTTTACGGTTTCATCAATTTTCAAACCCGAAAGCGGTTTCGATCCCTGCTGAAATCGATGGAAGAAAATATTAATGGGATATTTTATCACCTTTGAAGGCATTGAGGGAAGCGGCAAATCAACACAGGCGACAAGGCTTGCCGAAAATCTCGAATCGACCGGCCTGAATGTGGTACTCACCCGTGAACCCGGAGGCACGGGGGTCGGAGCCCAGATAAGGAGCATTTTGTTGAGTGCCGGCAACACCGATTTGGACCCGCTGGCGGAGTTGTTCCTTTACGAGGCCGACCGCGCACAACACATTGCCGCGGTTGTGGCACCGACTCTTGAATCCGGGGCCTGGGTGGTCTGCGATCGGTTCATGGATGCCACTACGGTATACCAGGGATTTGTCAGGGGACTGCCCGGAGATTTCGTAACGGAGTTGAATACAACTGCTTCAAGGGGGATCCGCCCGCACCTTACATGCCTGATCGACTGCCCGGTGGATATAGGGCTCGCAAGAGCCAGGAAACGGGAGGGGGACGGGGGGCAGGATCGTTTTGAAAAGGAGAACATGAAATTCCATGAAGCCGTGAGGCAGGGCTACCTTGCGCTTGCACGGAGGGAACCGGAAAGATTCGTTGTTTTCGATGGAACGAGGCGGATCGATTTCCTTGAATCCGAAATCAAGAGTCATGTGTTCAAACTTTTTCTTGAAAACCGGAACGGGTGAAAACATTGTCCTTTTCAGACTTGAGAGGCCAGGATCGCGCGATAAGGCAGCTTCTGCCGGCCGTTGTGTCGGGTGGAGTGGCTCATACGATGCTGTTCAGTGGACCCCCGGGCGTGGGGAAAACTACGGCAGCGAGGGCCTTGGCGAAGGTGGTCAATTGTGCCTCTCCGGAGAACGGGGATGCCTGCGGCTGCTGCATTTCGTGCCGGCGTTTCGACAGCGGGAATCACCCTGATTTTTTGACTATATTTCCGGACGGGTCATCAATAAAGATTGAACAGGTTAGAGAATTCAACCGGCAGCTGGCATTTCCGCCGGTGGCAGGCGGCAGCAGGATTTGTGTCGTTCAAAGGGCTGATCTGATGACTGAAGAGGCCGCCAACTCTTTTTTAAAGACCCTGGAGGAACCCCCGCCCGGAAACATAATCGTTCTTACCGCGGCCGAGCCGAGGGACCTGCTGCCGACGATAGTCAGCAGGTGCCGTCGTGTGGCTTTCCACCCCCTCTCAATTGAGGATGTCACCCGGGTGCTGGTTGAAAAACAAGGCCTGGACGAGGCCCGGGCCCGGGTCTTCGCTGCTGTTTCAGGGGGCAGCCCCGGGCGTGCGATGGAAATGCACGAACACGGTTTTTTCGAAAGCCGGATTGAATGGCTGGACATGCTTGAGCGGCTGTATGAAATGCCCTTGGATCAGGTCGTCGCCCTGGCGGCATCCCTGGGCGCCGGCAGAAAGAAACGGGAAAAAAAAGCCGGGGAGGCGTCGGACCTGTCGGGGGTGCCGGCGATGCTTGAAGTTTGGGAGCACTGGTACAGGGACGTTCTGATTTTCAAGGAACAGGGGCCCTTGTCGCTATTGTCCAACCCGGATTTTTCCGCCAGGTTGAAAAATTCGGCTGGAAGGTTTAACATTGATAATTTAATCCGGAATATTGAGGTTTTGGATGAAGCCAGAAGGAACTTGATGAAAATGCGGAACGCGACACTCGTTCTTGAACACACTATGTTGAAATTGAAGCGGTCCTGTGAGGTTGGCGATGACCGACGAAAATGAACAGCTTCTTGAAGAAGCGCCGCTTGATCCCGGGAGCATGCCGAGACAGACTTCGTTGATGAACAAAATCGTAGGAATCCAGTTCAAACGTCGGGGCAAGGTGTATGATTTCGGTTGCGGACATTTCGTTCTTTCGAAAGGGGACAGGGTTATCGTTGTTACCGAGGAGGGACCGGCGGTGGGTTGCGTTGTTACGGAACCACAGGAAGTTGAAATCAAGCCCGTCAAGCGCCCGTTGAAAAATGTCTACCGTCTTGCGACGGAAGAGGAAATGGGGAGATACGATAACGCCGTCCGTTTCGAATCCGAAGTGTATGACTTCTGTTACGAGCGTATCAAGGCCAGAAAGGTTCCTATGTGCCTGGTTTCCGTGGATCGGCGCTTCGACGGCAGTAAAACGGTTATTTTTTTCACCGCCGAGGGCAGGGTTGATTTCCGCGACCTGGTCAAGGACCTGGTCCGCCGGTTCCGCACCAGGATCGAGATGAGGCAGATAGGGGTCCGCCATCAGGCTAAAATGGTCGGTGGGCTTGGGCCGTGCGGCAGGCCGCTGTGCTGTTCGACGTTCCTGGAAAATTTTGACCCTGTGACGATAAAGATGGCCAAGGAGCAGAATATCAGCTTGAATCCGGGAAAGATTTCCGGGATGTGCGGCAGGTTGATGTGTTGTCTTGCCTACGAACACGGGTTCTACGAGCAGATAAAAAAGAATTTCCCGAAGATGAATAAAAAAGTCAATACACCACGCGGCCAGGGCAAAGTCATCCGCCATAACGTTTTGAAGGAGACCGTTACGGTGCTGCTGGAACCGGGTGTAGAAGCGGAATTCAATGCTTCCGAGGTAAAAATTTGTGCTCCGGAGGCACGCAGCAAAAAAGAAAGGAGCAAAAAGTAATCCAGTGGCCGAACGATTCTATGTTACGACACCTATTTATTATGTAAATGCTGAGCCCCATATCGGGCATGCGTACACTACGATTGTGGCGGATGTAATGAACCGGTTTAATGTTCTGCGGGGGGTGGAGACCTTTTTCCTGACCGGTACCGATGAACACGGAGACAAGATCGCGATCGCCGCTGAAAAGAACGGTCAAAGCCCGCAGGAGTACGTGGATCGAATCAGCAAAATGTTTCGAGATCTCTGGCCGACCC
>DSCZ01000236.1 GCA_011048855.1 Desulfobacteraceae bacterium
CCCTTATCATCGATTCCACATCCCTTCCCACATAGCCCACTTCGGTGAACTTTGTGGCCTCGACCTTGAGAAACGGAGAATCGGCGAGCCTAGCAAGCCGCCTTGCTATCTCTGTTTTGCCAACTCCTGTAGGGCCGATCATGATGATATTTTTAGGCGCTATCTCGTCTCTCAATTCGGCGGGCACCTGCTGGCGCCGCCATCTGTTTCTTAAGGCGATCGAGACGGATCTCTTGGCCTGGTCCTGGCCTATGATATATTTATCCAGCTCGGAAACAATTTCCCTGGGGGTTAACACTTTCATTTTCGCCACAAAATTTCCTCCGCTGATTTCCAGGTTGATTCGCCGTTCATTCTGACAATTCGTGCAAAATCACATGCTCATTCGTATAAATGCATATTGATGCGGCTATCTTCATGGCTTCGCGGGCAACCTCGGCCGCGCTCAACTCGGAATGCTCCACCAGGGCCCGTGCTGCGGCCAGCGCATAAGGCCCGCCTGACCCGATTGCCGCAACGGGGATATCCGGTTCAATCACATCGCCGTTGCCTGAAACGATGAAGGTGTGTTCGCAGTCTGCAGCCAGCAGAAGGGCCTCCAGCCTCCTTAAAACCCGGTCTGTACGCCAGTCCTTGGCGAGCTCCACCGCAGCCCTGGTCAAATTTCCGTTGTAGGCTTCGAGCTTCCCTTCCAGTCGTTCGAGCAGGCTGAAAGCGTCTGCAGAGGCTCCGGCGAACCCAACGAGCACCTGATCCTTGTACATCAAGCGCACCTTGGCCGCCCGATGTTTCATTATCGTATCCTCCAGGGTCACCTGGCCGTCACCGGCCATCACGGTGCTCCCGTTTTTCCTTACCGACAAAATTGTCGTCGCACGGAACCGTGCGCCGGAGGTGTTTTTTCCTTCCCTTTCCATTTCCATCGAGAACATTCCAACCGCTCCTCATGCCCATCCGGTATTTCCGGATGGCCGCTATTTACTCCTGGGATGAGATTTATCATATACCGCCATAAGACGGTCCAGGCTCACGTGAGTATATCTCTGTGTCGTGGACAGGCTTGAATGCCCAAGCAATTCCTGTACCGATCTCAGGTCTGCTCCGCCGTCCATCAAGTGCGTTGCAAAACTGTGCCGCATCGAATGAGGGCTTATATCCGAAGGAGCATGGCTCAGCCCCGCATATCGTTTGACAATAGATCTCACGCTTCTGCTCGTAAGCCTGCCTCCACGGAAATTCACAAACAACGCTCCGCCGCCTTTTTCACCCTCCTGAATTTTTTTTCGCAGCCCTTCAACCGCTTTCAAATAACGTTCGAGAACCTCGGCTGCACGGCGGCCCAAAGGAACAACACGTTCCTTCCCCCCTTTGCCTCTAACCCGAACAAGACGCTCGTCCAAACTTACATCGGCCAAATTCAATGACGTCAGCTCGCCTCCCCTCAACCCAGTAGAATAAAGCGTTTCAAGAACCGCAAGATCTCTCAGGCCCAGTGGATCCTGACGATCGGCTGCTTCCAGCAGTCGAAACATTTCATCTACTGAAAGGTAGACAGGAATCGTTTTCTCCAGTCTGGGGGAAGAAACCTCTGCCGCCGGGCTGCCGGCAACGATTCCCCGTTTTTCTAAAAAAATAAAGAACGATCGCAAAGCAGACAGCTTTCGAGCGATCGTTTTTCGTTTGAGCCTCGCAAAAAGAAAAGCGAGGTAATGCCTTATATTTGTAATGTCGATCGATTCAACTGATACGCCTTTTCCGCCCGTATCCACCGAATCTCCGAGAAAAGCCATAAACTGATAGAGATCCGCCCGGTAACCCTTCACAGTGTTGAATGAATAGTTTTTTCCGGTCTCGAGATATCGTACGAATGATTCTATTAACGGTGCAAGTTGCACACGAGCCCCCCGAGGCATATTGAACGGCCCGTCACCAAGGCCCGATCGACGCCCAAAGTCTAACATTTTTCCGGGAATTGGCAATGAAAAAATAGGACATTCTATTCTTGCCTTGACTTTGATTTTGAAATTGATGTATTTTTCTTATTTGACTTTATTTTCTCGGTGTACACGCCAAACATTATGTGTCCTGACTGCACTTCTGTTACGGCCCACATAAGGGTTACGCCGGGGAGGAGACTCCCTTCAGGTTGCAACGATAAACGGCAGGCGACGGTGTACGAAATTTCAGATTGATCAGGAAGGGGTTTTGTATGGAAAGAAAAACCGAACTACTCAGAAATATAGCTTTTTTGGCACACGCAGGATCCGGAAAAACCTCGCTGGCCGAAGCCATGTTGTTCAACGGGAAAGCGACCAGCAGGCTGGGTAAAGTAGATGACGGCACCTCCAACCTCAACTATGAACCCGAGGAAATAAAAAGAGGCATAACGATCAGCACTGCAGTGCATAACTGCACCTGGAAAAAGCAAATCATCAATATTCTCGACACTCCCGGAGATTACAATTTTATATCGGAAGCCAGGCTCGCGCTTCAAGCCGCGGACGCCGCGGTCGTTGTTATAGATTCAACTGCCGGAGTCAAGGTGGGCACCGAGAAAGTATGGGAATTCATCGATCAAGAGGAGTTGCCCCGGATCGTATTTGTAAACAAGCTGGACAGGGAAAGATCCGACTTTTACCGGATGGTCGAGGATGTGGCGGCGACTCTTCAGGCAAAGGCCACGCCGGTCGCGATTCCGATAGGGTCCGAAGAAGCCTTCGAGGGCATTGTGGACCTGTTGAAAATGAAAGCTCATATATATTCAAAGGACGGAAGCGGAAAATTTCAAACCACCGCAATACCGGCGGAAATCGAAGAAACCACCGCCGAGTGGCGCGAAAAGATGATCGAGAATATCGTGGAAGCGGATGACGACCTTATGGAGAAATATCTCGAAGGTGAACAGTTGACAGACGAAGAAATCGAGGCCACCCTTGTACAGGGCGTCAAATCCGGGGTGTTGATCCCATTGATGTGCGGCTCGGCCATATTGAACATAGGCGTTCCCGAATTGATGGATCTGATAGTCCAGGCTTTTCCCTCTCCGGCCGAAAGACCAGCCAAAAAAGGCGTAAAACCTGGAAGCGACGAAGAGAAGGAACTGCCGCCCGAAGAAAACGCCCCGTTTTCAGGTCTCGTCTTCAAAACCGTAGCGGATCCGTTTGCAGGCAAGCTGACATTGTTACGTATATTTTCCGGCAAGCTTGAAAACGACAGTACAGTTTACGATTCCACCAAAGACATAAAGGAAAAATTCGGTCAGTTGTTTTTGATGGAAGGGAAAAAACAGCATGCGATAGAAGCCGCCGTGGCCGGCGACATCGTCGCAATCCCCAAGCTCAAAGAAACCGCCACCGGCGACACCCTTTGCGCGCCTAATGACCCTATTTTATATAAATCGGCCGAATTAATGCCCCCGGTCATCTCTTACGCCGTCGAGGCTAAAGTCCAGGGCACCGAAGACAAGGTATTCAGTTCTCTTTCGAAACTTGTGGATGAGGATCCCACGCTGAAACTCGGCAGGGACCAGACCACATCCGAAATCATCCTTTCCGGGACAGGACAGATTCACCTGGAAGCCACGTGCGAAAAGCTTAACCGTAAATACGGCGTTGAAGTTACTCTCAATCCCGTTAAAGTTCCCTATCGTGAAACAATTAAAAAAGAGGTTAAAGGCGTCATTTACCGGCACAAAAAGCAAACCGGCGGACGAGGTCAATTCGCGGAAGTTCACTTCGATGTAGGCCCTCTCGAAAAGGGTGCAGGTTTCGAATTCGAAGAAGCACTCGTGGGCATGAACGTCCCTCGCAATTTTGTTCCAGCGGTGGAAAAGGGTATCGTCGAGGCGCTCCCACAGGGGTTCCTGGCTGGTTACCCTCTGGTTGACCTGAAGGTGCGTTTCTACGACGGCAAATCCCACGATGTGGATTCCTCGGAAATGGCATTCAAAATAGCTGCCAGCATGTGCCTTAAAAAAGCCATCCAGGAAGCGAATCCAACCCTCCTGGAACCGGTTATGAAAATGGAGATCACCGTACCTGAAGAGGTAATGGGGGACGTGATGGGCGACCTGAACGGCCGCAGGGGCAGGGTGCTTGGAATGGACAGTATAGGGAAGTACCAGATCATAAAAGCAAGCGTCCCTATGGCTGAAGTTCTCAAATATGCACTGGACCTGAACTCGATGTCAGCGGGCCGTGGTTTTTTTACGATGGAACAATCCCATTATGAAGAAGTGCCGGTCCAGCTTGCTGAAAAAATAATAGCCGCCTCCAAAGAACAGGAGTAAATGTTCCCTAATCATTCCCACAGTCCGAAACATTCCTTAGCGTTTTCAGCAGGGGATGTTTCGGATTTTGTCCTCATGGCGCAACCGGAGAAAGGTTATGGTGCCGGATTTAAAAACGGGTGTCCTGACTGTAAGCGACAAAGGCTATGCAGGCTTGAGAGTCGATGAAAGCGGGAAAGCGGTTTCAAAGCTCCTTGCTTCGCAGGGATATTCTGTTGTGCTCCACGCTGTTGTTCCGGACGAAAGCCCGTTGATCGCCCGAACGCTTATTCAGTGGGTCGACGAAGAACACCTGGCCCTGATCGTTACGACCGGGGGCACCGGGCTAAGCCCGAGAGATGTTACCCCTCAGGCAACACAACAGATTATAGACTTTATCGTCCCCGGCATCGGCGAAGCGATGCGAGCGAAAAGCATGTCGGCAACTCCCCACGCGATGCTTTCAAGAGCCGTAGCCGGTGTGAGAAACACTTGTCTTATCCTCAATCTGCCGGGGAGCACTCGCGGGGCGCTGGAAAACCTTGAAGTAGTCCTTCCGGCCCTGCCTCACGCACTTTCCAAGCTTGCTGGAGACACGTCTGATTGTGCACCGCCGTCGGAAAACCACCAGAATTCAAAATAACAACCCGCCGGATTCTTAAACGGGCATCCGGCACGCGCATTGCGCGGAAAAGGAGACTTTTTATGCATCGATTCATCACTGGAATTTTAACTTTATGTCTGCCAATCGTATTTGCGACGGCTGTTTATCCCGCCCTGGCAGAGGAGCAAAAAACCGAAGTTCCGGACCCGGTTGCAACGGTTAACGGCTCGCCCATCCCCTTGTCGGATTTTGAATGGGAAATGAAAAATGCGGCGGTAAAGGGATTCAATGCCGTAGAAAGTAACGGTGCCCAGGACTCTTTAAAGACGCAGGTGCTTGACGAATTGATCGACAGAGAACTTCTTTACCAGGAAAGCGTAAAATCGGATGTTTCCATAGACGAAGAATTGGTTCAGAATCGAATGGATCATCTAAAAGGCCGATTTCCGGACGAAGAACTCTTCACAAAAGCTCTGGAAGATATGAATATGACAGAAGAAAATTTAAAAAGGCATATTAAAAGAGGCATGTCGATCACTAAATACGTCGACGAATCTTTCGTGCAAAAAGCCGAAGTGAGCGAAAAGGAGATCGAAGACTTTTACAAGGAGCATCCCGAGGCTTTTACAAGGCCTGAACGGGTGCATGCACGCCATATCCTGCTTGAAACGAAGCCCGACGCATCCGAGGAAACGATTGAAAAAAACAGGGAGCTTCTGACCTCGCTCCGTAAGAAGGTTGAAAACGGAGAAGATTTTGGCGAGCTCGCCAAGGAGTATTCAGAGTGTCCAAGCTCTTCTCAGAATGGAGATCTCGGTTTTTTCGGGAAAGGTGAGATGGTGAAGGAATTCGAAGAAACCGCCTTTGCCCTTGAGCCTGGAACCGTCAGTGAAATCGTCCAAACTCAATTCGGCCTTCATTTGATTCAGTCGGTGGAAAAGCAACCCGAAAGCATCGTACCCCTGGCTGAAATCAAAGACCGACTGGGTCTTCACCTGAAACAGGAAAAGGGAAAAGAAGCCGCTGCCGCTCACTTGAGTGAGCTCAAAAAAACGGCCTGCATAGAGCGCATGGTACATTAGCGGCTGGGTATGTACACGGAGGTCTGAAATGTCCGTCAATCTGAAAGGGAGAAATTTCCTGACTTTAAAAGATTTTCTGCCGGATGAGATCGATCATCTGCTGGCACTTTCGCTCAAGCTTAAACAGGATAAAATGTCTGGGATCCGGTCCAGGAATCTCGAGGGCAAAAACATTGCGCTGATTTTCGAAAAGCCTTCTACAAGAACCAGGTGCGCATTCGTCGTAGCCTGCAACGATGAAGGCGCACATGCTGAGTACCTCGGGAAAAACGATATTCAGCTTGCAAAGAAGGAAAGTGTCAAAGACACTGCCAGGGTTCTTGGCCGAATGTTCGACGGGATACAGTTCAGAGGCTTTTCACACCGGACAGCCGAAGAACTTGCAGCTTTTGCAGGGGTACCGGTCTGGAATGGGTTGACCGATAAATTTCACCCCACGCAGGTACTTGCAGATTTTATGACGGTGACCGAGTGCCTCGGAGGTCTGAAGGGAATAAAAATGGCCTATGTCGGTGACGGCAGCAATAATGTAGCGAATTCCCTGATGATCGGTGGAGCCAAAATGGGACTGGATTTCAGAATCGTCACCCATGAATCGTTGTTTCCGGATCCCGGCCTGCTGGCCGAGGTCCGGGAGATGGCGCCTGCCTGCGGGGCGCGAATCACCTGCACTTCAAATATTGATGAAGGAGTCGATGGTATTGATGTGATCTATACGGATGTTTGGGCTTCAATGGGTGATGAAGAAAGGCTCCCGGAACGGATAGGCATGCTGAAGCAGTACCAGGTGAATGAAAAAATGATCGAGAGGACCGGAAACCCGAATGTGATCTTTCTTCACTGCCTACCGAGCTTCCACGGCCGCGACACTGAAATTTCCGCAAGGTTCCCGGATGTGTGCGAAGTCACCGATGAGGTGTTCGAGCATCCCCGGTCCAAGGTTTTCGACCAGGCCGAAAACCGTGTTCATACAATCAAGGCCGTTATGGTTGCAACCATCGGCAAATAACCTTGATTCACCATCAAGATGCCATCTCCCCGTACGGCGGGATGCAAGCAGCCACGTTGCCTTCGCTTAGATCTCTTTTACACGGATCATGTTCGTTGTGCCGGGTACCCATACAGGGTGCCCGGCCGTTATCACTACCAGGTCCCCCGTGGAAACATGCCCTGAATTGAACACGGACGCCGCGGCCGACTCTATCATATCATCGGTATCTTTAGGCTTCTTAATCACACGCGGCTGCACACCCCAGTAAAGGCAAAGTCTCCTGGCCGTGGAAGCATGAGGTGAAAGAGCCAGGATCGGACATGCCGGCCTGAATCGCGAAATGTGAATAGCCGTTAAGCCGGATTGGGTATTTGGAACGATTGCGGCAGCATTCAAATGAGCCGCCAGAACGCAGGAGGCATGTGCAACCGAGGGTGAAACAATAGTCTCCGGCCTCATTGCCAGGTAGTGTTCATGCGGAAATCCCTGTTCGGCACTACGAAGAAGGTCCGCCATGAATCGAACAGCCTCTACCGGGTAGCTCCCCATTGCGGTTTCTTCAGAGAGCATAACCGCATCGGTACCATCGAGAACGGCGTTCACCACATCGGTGGCTTCCGCCCGCGTGGGCCTGGGGGATTCCACCATGGATCTAAGCATCTGAGTCGCGGTAATCACGGGCTTGCCTCGCAGGTTGGCTTCCTTTATGATTCTTTTTTGAATCATGGGTACTTCCGCTAGCGGAATTTCCACTCCCAAATCCCCCCTTGCCACCATAACACCGTCAGCCGCAGCCATTATGTCATCCAGGTTCTTCACCGCCTCGTGCTTTTCAATTTTGGCCACCAGGGGGATGTCGCTCCCATTTTCATTGATCAATCTTTTTACCCTGGAAACATCTTCCGGGTCCCTGACAAAAGAGACCGCCACGTAATCAACGCCTTCTGAAATTCCAAGCGACAGGTCGAGCCGGTCTTTTTCGGTCAAAGCCGGCAGCCCCACCGTCCTGGTTGGAAGATTAATTCCTTTATGAGAAGTCAAGACTCCTCCCTGGACGACCTCGCAATGAATATCGGGCTCTCTGACCAAAACCACTTTAAGTTCCAGCATGCCGTCGGCGAGGAGAATTGTATCCCCTTCCCTCACCTCTCCGGGTAGCGGGTGATAAGAAACGGAAACTCTGAAAGTACCGGATTCAACGGGTTCCGAAGTTAGTATGAATTCGTCCCCTACTTCCAGCCGCACACCCGGTTCGGCTACGGTTCCGATTCGTATTTTAGGCCCCCCGAGATCCTGCAGTATCGCGACAGGAACTCCCAATCCATCGGATATTCTCCGGATCGTTCGAATCTTGGTGCGATGATCCTCCCGGGTGCCGTGAGAAAAATTGAGCCTCGCGACATTCATCCCGCCCAATATCATAGACTCGATAACATGTTCCGATTCACTGGCCGGTCCGATCGTGCAGACGATCTTGGTCCTGGTGGATTTAAATTTCATTGGTCCTCCATTCTTGTCAAAAAAAAAAGGCGCTCCAACCTAAATCCACCATCTAATTTCTCGATGAGCCATATCAAAGGTGGCTTTAGGGTTGAGCCCTGGCCACCAGGAAGGTGCCGGATGCAAGGCGCCGCATCGAAGATCCCTCTGTTTTGTGCGGGGGGAGCGACGACTGAGGCGCACAAGCAGTACGTCGCAGGTCGAAGATCCCGACCCTTCGGGGGAGGAGCGAGCGAAGGCAACACCGCTGCTTGCATCCCGCCATGCGGGGAGATGGCATCTTGATGGTGGATCAGGGTCCGACAACGGATGTTGAAAAATATCATGAATCGTGCGATACGAAAACAACATTGAAGATTTTTTCGAATCCCCTGTTTCAAGACAACATAGCTGTAAAGTGATTATACGCGTTTTTAATGTGGAGGAATTTTGAATTATGGCTGTAAATTGTAAAGATTACAACATAAAACATCTCGGGAAATGCAGCATCGACTCCCCGATGAACGCTCTTCAATACATAGAAGACGACGAACGAATTCTTTATCACTCCCGGGTGAAGCAGATGGAAAGCTGTCCCGATGAACCTGAAGGCCTTCCCTCTTTCGAAATGGCCGGCCCGAGGCAGAAGATATATTTCGATCCTTCAAAGTTGAAATGCGGCATCGTCACGTGCGGAGGGATTTGTCCCGGCGTCAATGATGTTATGAGAGCGATCGTGCTCAGCCTTTTCCATCACTACGGCGTAAGCTCGGTATTCGGTTTCAGATACGGCTACGAAGGGCTGAGCCCCAGGCACAAACACGTACCCATGGAACTGACTCCTTCAAGAGTTAAGGACATCCATCAGCTTGGCGGCACCATCCTGGGCACCTCGCGCGGTCCCCAGGATGTGAGCGAAATGGTTGACACTCTCGAAAGGATGAACGTCGGGATTCTTTTCACTATCGGTGGAGACGGGACCCTTAAGGGAGCCCACGCTCTGGCCGAGGAAATCGCTGCGCGCAAATTAAAAATTGGCATAGTGGGGATACCAAAAACCATCGATAACGATATAAGTTATGTCAGTAAATCTTTTGGCTTCGAGACGGCTGTGGGAGAATCCAGGACAGCGATATACTGCGCACACGTGGAAGCCACCGGCGCGAGAAACGGGATAGGCCTTGTCAAGCTGATGGGCCGTCACTCGGGATTCATAGCGGCCAACGCGACCCTTGCCAACAGCGAGGTCAACTTCTGCCTGGTGCCGGAAGTGAAATTTTCCCTGGACAATTTTCTGGAGAGTTTGAAAAAACGCCTGCAAAACCGTGCTCATGCGGTTATAGTCGTGGCTGAAGGCGCGGGTCAGGATCTTATCGAAGGACCTTCTGAAAGGGATGAATCGGGCAATGTAAAACTTGCCGACATCGGCTTGTTTCTAAAACAAAAAATTCTCGATTTTTTCAACGCGGATAAAATGAAGGTGACGCTCAAGTATATCGACCCCAGCTATACGATACGAAGCATGCCGGCAAACCCGCATGATTCCGTCTTCTGCTTACTGCTCGGCCACAATGCGGTCCATGCTGCCATGGCCGGCCGAACAGACATGCTGGTAAGTTACTGGAACGGCGAATACACCCACGTGCCGATCGGCCTTGCAGTTTCAAAGCGCAAGCAGATCGATCCGGCCGGCAGGCTGTGGGGAAGCGTCCTCGAGTCGACCGGTCAGAACTGCGGAAGAAACTTTTAGCAGCGGGTTGTCAGGGATTGATCATTCAAACCCGAAAAAACCGCCGGTACACGCATGAAGATTTGAAGGAAAAAGACATTATGAACGACACTGAAACGGCAGAACTGC
Source organism: Desulfobacteraceae bacterium (assembly GCA_011048855.1). The sequence continues at coordinate 10,282 of DSCZ01000236.1, forward strand.
TGGTTGACTATTCCAGGCGCGCTTATGACCGGGGCCTTGTAGGCGGAACAGGCGGAAACCTGAGCGCCAGGCTCGAAGATGGAAGGCATATGTTGATAACCGCCTCCGGGCTGTCACTTAAAGACACCACCCCTGCCAATCTGGTCAATGTAAACCTTGACAGCCTCGAATATGACGCATCTCCCGGCCTGGCGCCGTCCATGGAGTTTCATATACACGCTGACATCTACCGCCTTCGCCAGGATGTGGGGGCTGTCGTCCACCTCCATCCGCCTTACTGCACGGCCTTTGCAGTTAAAAAACGCGATATCCCTCCCGTCACGGACTCAGCGCTGAAGCAACCGCCGATTCCCAGGGTCCCTTTCGCCCCTTCTGGAACAGAAGAGCTCCGTCGTCATGCGGCCGAAGCCTTGAAAACCTCCCCCGGATGCCAGGTGCTTCTCCTTGAAATGCACGGCATCGTGGCCATGGGGGCAGACCTAATCAAAGCCTACGACTCAGCGGATCTGACCGAGGAAATCGCCCGGGTAGCATTTTTGGCAGAAGCGCTCCATTAGGCCGTGTCCATCCGGAAATGCCGGATGGAAACTAGGCCGTTTTGAAAGCATTGTCAAAGCATATATACTGTTGACAATGTTTCCTTCTTTGTATACACTTTCAGGTGTATACGAAGTTAAATAAATGAACAAATCTTCTCTCCAGGATAAGGAGACTTGTTATGACGACCACTCGCGTATTCAAGTCAGGGAACAGTCAGGCGGTCAGACTGCCGAAGGAATTCTCCGTCAGCTCCAAGGTGCTGGAAATTTTCCGCCGCGGGGATGAGATCGTTCTCCGGGAGCCGGCCGGTGGGCTGTCGCGTGCATTCGAACTGTTGACTGATCTTCCCGATGACTTCCTTGCGCACGGGCGTAAAGATTTTCCGCCTCAGCAGCGGGAGGGATTGTGATGACACCCCGTTACCTGCTGGACACCAATATCTGCATTTACATCCAGCGGCAAAAACCGCGAGAGGTGTTAAGGCGATTCGAGAAACTCAACCCGGGAGATGCAGTGATTTCAGTTATCACCTGGGGAGAGCTGCTTTATGGAGCGGAAAAAAGTCGACAACGTAAAAGGGCACTACAGTTGCTGGAAGAGTTTAAAAGCCTTGTCCCCGTTTTACCAATGCCCGAGAACGCCGGGGAAACCTATGGAGCTATTCGCGTATCCCTTGAATCCAAGGGGGAACCAATCGGAAACAACGATTTGTGGATTGCCGCACACGCAGTGGCGGCATCCCTTACAATAGTCACCAACAACGAACGGGAGTTTAAACGGGTACCAAGCCTGAAGATTCAAAATTGGGTTCGCTGATCATCGCTTGGCATTGGCTTCTTTCCATCTATACGGATAAGTTGTTCCCGGCTGAAGCGAGACGACCGGGTTACGAAGTGTTCCGACCTCCTCTAAACTGAAGGTAATATATGACATCTCGACCATTTATAACTTGTAATAATATATCTCTTAGGTTATCAAATAATAAAATTTTAGAAAATACGTACTGGGAGATTAAAGATAATGAAAACTGGGTGATATTGGGACCAAACGGTGCCGGAAAATCGACCCTGGTCAAAGCTTTTTTTGGCGAAGTACCGGTTGTTGCAGGCCGAATCATTTTTCACTTCCTTGAAAACAAAGGTCAACGCCCAGCGAATCAAAATAATTCAGTTGGGTATGTAGCACCCGAATTAGCCCGCAAGGTCTTTGAGAAAGAATCGTTCCAGGAAGAAGTTCGCCATTTTGCAGGTCGCGTGGACCAAAGGACCACCCTGTTGGATATTGTGGTTGACGGGCAGGACAGCCTTCTGGATCCCAGCACTTTTGAAGCAAGGTTCAGCAACGTTGTAAGGGCCACCCACATAGACAGAATACTTCAGCGAGACATTAATGCCTTGTCTACAGGAGAGATGAGCCGTGCACTCATCGCACGGGCACTGATGAAGAAACCTAAATTGTTGATCCTTGATGAACCATTTGATGGCCTGGATAAAAAATCTAGAAATCAGCTGGCTGACACCATCAACGACTTGATGCAGGGTGAACTTCGGATAATTTTGATTACTCAAAGATTTGAAGAAATCGTTCCTGGTATTACGCATATTTTATATGTCAAAGACGGCCGGATTCATAGTTCAGGCCCCAGGAAAGACCTTCTTACTCATGAAAAAGTGAATGAGGTGTTTGGAATTACGCCCCCGATCGTAGATCCTCCTACAAACGATCCAGCCTTTTCACCTGCACAGTTTTCGAACTTAAATCGTTTTTTATCAAAATCCAAAAATTTTAGTGCTAACAATGAGTCCCGACACAAGCCCCTGATCGAAATGAACAAGGTAGTGGTCAAATATGGTGAAGTGGTGCCACTGTCCGATTTTACCTGGTGCGTACAAAGAAATGAAAACTGGATTATTTTCGGCCCGGAAGGAGCCGGCAAAACCACGATATTGAAATTGATAGTGGGTGAAAACCTCCAGAGCTACGCCAATGATATCCATCTTTTCGGGAAAAAAAGGGGCGAAGGACAAAGCATATGGGAATTAAGAAGAAACATCGGATTTGTTTCATCGGATCTACAATCGAAGTATGCAAACAATGTTACTTTAAGAGATGTCGTCCTTTCAGGCTTTTATGATACCATAGGTGTTTATCGACAATGCACAATTGAAGAAATCGAGATTGTCGATAACTGGTTATCTCTTGTAGGCTTGAGCGATTTTTCAGAAAAACCTTTCGGAATACTGTCTCATGGTCAAAGGCAATTGGCTCTGGTTGCTCGTGCCATGGTAAAAGTACCTCGTTTGTTGTTGCTTGATGAACCTTTTAATGGTCTGGATATTTCCCGGCGTATACGGCTGTCTGAAGCGTTAAACCATATCGTGCGGGATACGCCGACTCATCTGGTTTATGCAACCCACGATGAAAGCGAAATATTACCGTGCATGACCCACATATTATCGATTAACCGAGGAAAAATTCAAGAAAAGAGACCCTTGCAAAAATCCGAAACAACCAATTTATCCAGTGCCCATCAGGAAATACCGGATGGGCACAGCGAAGTTTCCAGATTGGAAATGAGGGATTTTGTTCAAGATCAAAGAAACCGGGGACCCAAAGCGAAGCGATTGGGGACTGAGCACCCGAAGCGGTGCGAAGAAATCAAGGGTTTGCGCGGAGACGTACTGGAGTACGTCGCCTGTCTGCCGTGCCGGCACAGGCAGGCACAAACAAGGCAGCCGATTGACGAAGAGATTGGGCAAAAGGACCATTTCCGGATGGAAACTATCTATTTTTTAACCTCGTTTACCCCTGCTCACCCTATGATTTCTCCCCTACACGATTTCGCAACACACCGATATTTTCGACACTCACTTCCATTATGTCACCGTTGCTGAGATATACCGGCGGTTTTCGGGTAAAACCCACACCGCTCGGTGTTCCGGTCAAAATTACCGTCCCGGGTATCAAAGTCGTACCGGAAGAAAGAAAGCTTATCAGCTCGGCCACCGTAAATATCATGTCAGAGGTGTTCGCGTCCTGCATCACTTGGCCGTTCAGGCGGCATGAGATCCTGAGATCCTGAGGGTCGGGGATATCTTCCGTAGTGACCAGCTCAGGGCCAAGCGGACAGAATGTGTCAAAGCTTTTTCCCCTCACCCACTGGCCTCCGCCTTTTCCGCCCTGCCAGCGACGAGCGGAGACATCATTAGCTGCGGTATAGCCGAGAACAAAACAGAGCGCTTCGCCGATGGAAACATTTTTTGCAGTTTTGCCGATCACAACCGCCAGCTCCGCTTCGTAGTCCACCTCCGGAGGATCCATGCAAACACTGGGAATAATGACCGGATCTTCAGGGTGGACAAGAGATGCAGGATTCTTCATAAACACGACAGGATATTTAGGAACCTTCATGTCGGTTTCTTCGGCATGACCATGATAATTCAGGCCTATTCCAATAATCACAGGCGGAACCAGGGGGGCGAGAAGTTTTTTTATTTCCTCCTTTACCCCCGTTTCTCGCAGACCCTCGTAAATATCACCTTCGAGCAACGCCGCAATTCCTCCGCCGAGAGGTTTTCCATAACACTCCCGCCCTGCTCCATCGATAAAACGTGCTATACGCATCAAAAAACCCTCCGATCATTCATTTATTTTTTGTTGAAGTTCTTCAATATCGTTGGATATAATTTTTATTCAACCAGTATCGGGTACCTGAAACAATCGACTGTGTGGTCGTTCACCATTCCGACCGCCTGCATGAATGCATAGCATATTGTCGGCCCCACAAAGCGGAAACCTCTTTGCTTAAGATCTCTGCCAAGCGCAATCGAAGATTCGTCAAAAGGTGGAATCTCTTTATAACTTTTACGATGATGCTGGACAGGCCGCCCGTCCACGAAGCGCCACAGGTATGCGTCGAAGGACCCGAATTTTTGCTGAACCTCGAGAAACGCTTCAGCGTTTGAAACGGCCGCCTGGACTTTCTTTCTGTTCCGTATAATTCCGGGGTCCCGCAACAGAGAAGCGATTTTGCTTTCATCGTAACCAGCCACCACGGCCGGTTCAAAGCCGTCAAAAACCTTCCGGTAGTGCTCCCTCTTGCAAAGTACCGTTTCCCAGCTAAGACCGGACTGGGCGCCTTCAAGAACGAGAAATTCGAACAGGATCCGATCGTCATGGCAGGGAACCCCCCACTCCTGGTCATGATAAAGGATCGCGAGTTCGCTCTTGGCCCAAACACATCGATTCAAATCCGAACACATAGAGATAAAGCCCTGCGGAATTAAAGACTGTCAGTCTTCCTCGCCCCATATTTTCCTGCTTCTCGATATCTTTTTCCTGACGATTTCCCATGTGTGTGTCTTGAGGAAAGAATCTTCGAATCGATCCAGCATGTCCAGAAACATGCCGTATGGCACTGTGAAGCTGAGTTCGTCGGTTTTGAAAAATTTTCGTGCAGACGGATCCCATCCTCCCAGCACCGCCTTGTTTTCCCCTGCCCTGAGAAATTTCATGGGCCAGGTGATCAGGTTGGTGCAGGCCGCTCCCCACGGGGATACAACCACTTCCGGATCATTCGTTACAAACGACGCGAGCTGATGAAGCCCGCAGAGGCTTTCCGGCCGGGTAAAAAACGCCACCAGTTCAGGTTGTTCACCCCCGGTAAACCGGCTGATCGGCTTGACCACGCAATACTTCTCCCGGGCGGTCGGCGGATCGATGTAATCGAAAATTTTACCCAGCGCTTCCGGAGACTCACAGTAGAGTTCTCCTTCCATCTGACCGGGAACACCGCTTGAAACGTAGTGGATTATCGTATTCGTCTGGGGCTTCATAAAACCGAGGAAGAAGGCTCCCCCCGGACAACCGAACCGGGCACTGTCAAAAACAGCAGGGACCTTTTTTTTTCTCGCTCTCCAGATGTTGCCTATGACGCATGAAAAATTCGAAAATATCGTCTGCCAGTCGATTTGGTTTGCAGCTTCTTTCTCCCTGGTAGGAAGATCGAGAGGCTTCGGGGAGATACTCTCAGCGGGCGCCTCATCGGTGTAATAGACTCCCATCGGCTCCTCCGGGAGTCCGAGAACGTCCAGGAAGTTCTTCATCTTTTGAACCATGTCAGCATTCATTTTCACCTCCATTACCAAAATATTTGTCTCCCTAAATCAAACAAGCAACTTCCCAAAATCAAAGCCCAGGTTTTCGGCGTCAGCCAAAACTTCATCCTTTTCTTTAATTTTCCCGCGGTCAAAAATCCCGTACACCGGAATTTCTCCGAAAATTTCGTATCCCAGCGCTTGCAGTGGATAACGCATAGCATCCAGGGTAAAGCCCATATCACCAGTGTTTTTCTGCTCGCAAACAGCCCCCAGAACCGCCTTTCGATTCTGACCGGCCAGCCTGCTGTGCCAACTCCGCGGTCGATTGTCATCAAAATTAAAAAAACAATAAAGTCGGTCTATAAACGCTTTCATCCAGGATGTGATGTTATAGTTGTGAGCGGGGGAGACAAGAACCAGGCCCCGAGCTTCAAGTATGTAAGGGTAGACCAGAGACATTCCGTCGGTCAACCCGGTGCAGATTCCATCCTTTCGGCATTTTTCACATCCGATACACCCCTGATAACGAATGTCCCGTAACTGAATCACCTCTGTGTCGATGTTGCTTTTAAC
>DSCZ01000475.1 GCA_011048855.1 Desulfobacteraceae bacterium
AATATGGATTTTTGTGGTATTAATGCTAAAATTCACCAAGACCTTCGGAGTTGAGCAGGGCGAATTTCACCGTCCCTAAGTCAACATCCTCGACCACATTTAAATCCAGTCCAACGGTTACTTGGGAGAAAGCATCAAGTAAATCCAGAGGGATGAAATAATTTGGATCTTTTCCGTGCCTTCTATCCTCTTCATAGGTTTGAACAACATCCTGTGGTTCGTACAGATCGGTGACGATTTTGTTTTTTACGGCCTGCTTCATTGCAGGATGTTTGATCGTGTAGAACACATCGTTCCCATCCTGGTGCCTGGCCACCACCGCGGTTACCGGACAATTCCTGTTCCAGTGGGTGCTTAAGAAAAAGGACCATGAAAATACAATCACGAGGATAAACGCAACCACCAGGCCTTTTTTCCACTTCCATGGCACGAATACGCAGCCGGCCGCCGGGTGAAAAACTTTTGAGTTGGGGGTTGGGGGCTTTCGGGCGATAAGATACGCCTCACCCCCCAGAGATGGAAACAGAGCGCCCCAGAGTTGATTCAAGCGCAACCACCAGGATTTATTCTCAAGAGGGCTGCCCGACCATCTCACCAGAAAGGTGCCTGTCAGCATCCGAAGGTTGAGCCTGGTTTGTTTCACAAGGGTACGCCATTTGCTGCAGCTCAGCGAGTTGACATGACCCCCCGGCTGTACCTTTCCCTTTCTGATCCTGGCTTTCAGTTGTTGTTCCCGCATCCACGCGATCGGCCGGGGAGCGACAGGGCTTCCAGCCAGCAGCAGCCCGCCGGGTCTGAGAATCCTTGAAAGTTCCGTCATCGTGAATAAAGGCCTGGGCAGATGCTCGATGACATGCAGGAAAACAACCGCATCCACCGAGTTATCGGGCAGCGGCAGGCGCTTGTCGAAATCGCACTCATATGCTTCCTCGTAACCGCTTTTTTCAAGGACCTCGCCATCTATATTCATATCGAGGCCAACCCATTCGGCATCGAGTTTCTCTCCCATGAAATCTTTTAGAAACCCTTTACTGCACCCCACATCCGCAACCCTGATCCGCCGTTTCCGCCTGCGGCCTTCATCGATCAACGCGCAGAGCACCCACCAGTACCTAACCGCACGAATGGGATAAAACGTTCCACCGGCCCGGCGGCTGAACGGGCCGTTTTCCCGTACAGACGCAACACGTTCCTTCAGGATCTCCAAAGGCCAGCGCAGGAAAGCAAATCGGCCCGTCCACAGTTTTCGCAATCGGTTAAACATGTTCTTTTTAGACATGATAAATTTCAAATTTTGATAGTATTGTATTTTGACATCAAGTTTTCAAAAGTTTTTTGAAGCCACCGGTCTGCGATTTTTTGATCCTTGGACTTATAAACGATGGATGGCAAATCATCAACTAGATTCCATCCGGAAATTGAACGGGCCCCAACCGGAAGTCAGCAGATTGGGGAAGAAATCACCCTCCATGGTAAAACTTTCTTATCTGCTGATTTCCTCGATGTTTCCCATCGAATCAATAAAATAAACCGTTTTTCCCTTTTCATGATGGGATGACATTTTCAGGGTGTCTTCCGCTCCGTTTTCGATCGTTAGAGCCACGCCTTCACTGCGGCGATACCCTATCCGCATCAAATCCTCGAGTGTAACCGTTCCACCTGGATGATCCGTAAAATAAGCCTGAACGGCAAGGTAGGCATTTTTGATGTCTGCATTCGCTTCGGCATCATATGCCCGTGTTCGGTATGCCAGGAAGTTGGGGATGGCGACCGCCGCCATAAAACCCGCTGCGGCAATGGTTGCGGATGTATTCTGTGCCAGGAGAAATTCAAGAGGATTGTTTTCAAATGTGAAAGAAAGGGACACTACCGGGTCGGCCCAATCTATCTTGAAACCGTAAGCGCCCATTAAAGGCAGATCAGCCTGGCGGGCTGAAGGTAGATCAAAAAGATCGACCGGATGGCCGGAAATGTCGCCCAGCAGGCAAAGAAATTGCAGATATGCATAATAAAGCTTCGATGGGACCCCTGGGAGGCATGTCGAAAGATTCAACACAGCATGTTGCGCATCATGGGTTTTGTCGATCCACGATTTGATTGGAACACGCTCCAGGAAATCTGCCCTGTCGAAAAGCGCCTGGGGTACCGAGGAAAAAACCAGATAGTCTCCGTCTTGTGTCCAGAAAAGGTGGGTCTTGATGGCATTGAGGATTCCAGATGCCAGGCGCTCGGAAGGACGGGTTGTTTCCTCCTTGGCGGCCTGCGAAAAAATGGAAGGCAGTTTGAGGTGCCAGTATTGTTTCCCGTCCTTTTCATGGGTTTCCAATGATGTATCCGGATGGTTCGAGATATTCGTCAAAAGACGATTCATTTCTTCACTGTTTCCGATTTCCAGTGCCAAAAACGTGTCGATTTTATCCCTGAAGACGATCATTTCAGGACCGAATGCTTCCAGGACATCATCCAGCGGCATTTTCAAATATTCCTGACACATATTGTCCGCCTCTCGAAGCGTCCGAAGTGCCTGAATGTTCTCCTCCTCAGCAAGGGTTTTTACTGCCCGGGTGATTTCCTTCAGCCGCAAGGACAGGGTGACAACGGTTTCCGGCATGCCCGAGGCCGATAGACTGAAGTTGTTTTGGATGTCGGGGAAAAGCTTCCTGTACCCCGTTTTTGGTGCATCGATGCTCAATTTAAGACAGCCTTTCCCCTTGCTCACCCCCCACCCCAGGGCAACGCCGCGCACGTCCGTCAGGCCCCATTTTTCCATGGCTTCGAGATCGCGGGGCGGCATGGAGTCCTTGATCGCGGGCATAATTTTCGCGGCATTGAACCATGCAAAGAATCCCTGCCGGCTTTCGTCTGTTTCATTTTCAAACGGATACATGGGATGCGTTTCGACGGGCGTCAAATTGGCGAGCTTTTCCTTGAACATCGATTCGTTGACTGACATGCCGATCATTGCCCTGAATAGCCGTTTTTCTGCATCATAGTGTACGAAAATGGGCATATCCCGGGCCGTCAGAATGGCATGGCCGTCAGGTGAGACGTCGCTCAAAAGATTTAAATCAGGGCTGTTTCCGGTAAAACCGGTCAAAAAAGATTTGAATTCTTCCAGGGAATGGCAGGAGAATGTTGCTGAAATCAGGAAGGTCGCCGTTTGCAGCGGCTGACCTTCATTCATTTCCAGGGCCAGCTCTAAGGGGGAGGCCAACTGCGAAAAAACAGTCTGGATCAAAGTTGACCATTTCGGATCGGCCAATTTCAGAAATCGTTCGCCCATTGATTCTTTGACGGCTTCAATAATGCGGCGATGCGCCTCGTTTATCAACGCGTCGTCAAGAACACTGCCTTTTGGATCCGAAAGGAATCCCCACAGATTTGGAATACGGATATATGCCAAAACGTCCGCGGGAATGATTCTCCGCAATTGGGGTTCCTGCGAAACTTTTGCATTCGCTGTGGGGGCGGAAATGACGGTGCACAGGCAAAGAACAAGCCAAAAATTTCTGGTCCACATGTCAGACTCCTTGTTTTTTTGGTATAAATCGGTTCTGACAGGTCTCAGCCCATAACCTGTCGACTCAGCCCCCGGGACAGACCTGATGCTCTCTGGCAGGAAATATATAGAATTTTTTTGCGAATTGCATGGAGAATCTCTGATACCAAGCCAGGGGACTGCCTCTTCCTGAACGCCTGCCTTTGAATCAGAGGTTGACTTTAAAGAAAATCTGTGTTATCAGAAAATCATTATCATCTTTCCGCAAGAATATACCTTGTGATGCCTTTTCTGTTGAGTCGAACTCTTGCCGATTCCTGGAGATTGCACGTCGGGTTTTCTTCTTCGGGGCCGGACGGGATTTTGATTCACGGAGTTGAATTGGTGGGTTTTGTGTGCATGAGGTTTGGATAAAGGTATTTTGAATGGAAAAAAAAAGAGATCGATTTAAAATAATAATTCAGAAATTAAAAGAATCTGGACACAAGATAACGCCCCAGCGAATGGCGATAGTGCAGATTATTGCCAAAAGCGACGGCCATCCCAGTGTTGAAAATATCTATGACCAGATAAAAGAAGATTTCCCGACAATGAGTCTTGCTACGGTATACAAAAACATTTTATTGCTTAAATCAATTGGTGAAGTTTTTGAGTTAGGGTTTTCAGATGGAAGTAATCGGTATGATGGAAGCAAACCTGAACCTCACCCACACGTTATCTGTATCAAGTGTAAAAAAATTGTCGATTCAGACATGGATATCCTGGATGAAATGAAAAAAAAGGTCGAATTAGAGACTGATTTTAAAATTACGAATTATAGGTTGGAATTTTTCGGTATATGCGGAAAATGTCTGAGAGAAAAAATATAATATAATAAAAATATAGAAAGGAGGATTGGATTATGACTGACGAAAGCAAGGGCCAGGTATCCGGCAGGAGAAGAAGACCCATTTCCGGCGGAGGTACGTCGAACCGGGACTGGTGGCCGAACCAGTTGAACCTTAAGACTCTTCACCAGCACTCCAGCCTGAGCAACCCCATGGGCGAGGCGTTCAACTACGCTGAGGAGTTCAAGAATCTCGACCTGGATGCCGTGAAGAAGGATCTCTATGCGCTGATGACCGACTCAAAGGATTGGTGGCCGGCCGATTACGGCCACTACGGACCTCTCTTCATCCGAATGGCATGGCACAGCGCAGGAACCTACCGCATGGGTGACGGCCGCGGGGGCGCGGGGTCCGGCTCCCAGCGCCTGGCGCCCCTGAACAGCTGGCCCGACAACGTGAACCTCGACAAGGCCCGCAGGCTGCTCTGGCCGATCAAGCAGAAGTTCGGCAGCAAAATCTCATGGGCTGATCTCATGATTCTAGCCGGCAACTGTGCCATAGAGTCCATGGGGCTGAAGACTTTCGGGTTCGCCGGCGGCCGTGAGGACGTGTGGGAGCCGGAGGAGGACATCTACTGGGGCTCCGAGGATGAGTGGCTTGGCGACAAGCGCTACTCCGGCGAGCGGGATCTCGATAATCCACTGGCAGCCGTACAGATGGGCTTGATCTACGTGAACCCGGAAGGGCCGAATGGTAACCCGGATCCGGTTGCTTCCGGGCATGATGTTCGAGAGACTTTCGCACGCATGGCCATGAACGACGAAGAGACCGTGGCCCTCGTTGCCGGCGGGCATACCTTTGGGAAATGTCATGGTGCAGGCCCTGCATCCCATGTGGGGCCCGAGCCTGAAGCCGCACCCATCGAAGAGCAGGGACTGGGGTGGAAGAGCAGCTTCGGCAGCGGCAAAGGCGGCGATACGATCAGCAGCGGCATCGAAGGCGCATGGAAGCCGCTCCCGACCCAATGGGATATGGGGTACCTGAAGGTGCTTTTCAAATACGATTGGGAGCGGGTCAAGAGCCCGGCCGGCGCCCATCAATGGCTGGCGAAGGACGTTGAAGAAGAGGACATGGTGATCGATGCCCACGACCCTTCGAAAAAGCACCGGCCGATGATGACCACGGCCGATCTTTCCCTTAAATTTGATCCTGTTTACGAAAAAATTGCGAGACGCTACCTGGAAAAACCCGAGGAGTTTTCGGACGCCTTCGCCCGGGCATGGTTCAAATTGACCCACCGCGACATGGGCCCCCGGTCACGCTATCTCGGCCCGGAGGTGCCTGCGGAGGAATTGATCTGACAAGACCCGGTGCCCTCAGTCGACCATGAACTGATCGATGCGCAGGACATCGCGGACCTCAAGGGCAGCATCCTTGGCTCGGGGTTGTCGATTTCGGAGCTGGTCCAAACGGCCTGGGCTTCGGCATCGACGTTCCGTGGCTCGGACAAGCGCGGCGGTGCCAACGGAGCGCGCATTCGTCTTGCGCCTCAAAAGGACTGGGAAGTCAACCAGCCGGCCCAGCTGAAGACTGTGTTGGGGAAACTTGAAGGAATTCAGAAAGAGTTCAACAACTCACAATCAGGGGAAAAGAAGGTCTCCCTGGCAGACTTGATTGTCCTGGGCGGATGTGCAGCAGTCGAGCAGGCTGCAAAAAACGCCGGTCACGATGTAAGCGTTCCCTTCACACCGGGACGCACCGATGCGTCGCAGGATCAAACCGAAGTGGAATCCTTCGCCGTACTCGAACCGGTGGCGGACGGGTTCCGTAATTACCTCAAAACCAAATATGCCGTATCCGCAGAGGAACTCCTGGTGGATCGAGCGCAGCTGCTTACCCTGACCGCCCCTGAAATGACGGTTCTCGTCGGCGGGATGCGCGCCTTGAATTCCAATTTCGAAAAATCCCGTCATGGCGTCTTTACCAGTCGGCCGGAGACGCTCACCAACGACTTTTTCGTGAATCTGCTTGACATGCGCACCGAGTGGAAGGCGACTTCGGAAGATGAGGAGGTGTTCGAGGGGCGTGATCGCATCAGCGGTGAACTGAAATGGACCGGCACCCGTGTCGATCTTATCTTTGGCTCGAACTCCCAGCTTCGAGCTATTGCGGAAGTTTACGGATGCGAGGACTCGGAAGAGAAGTTTGTGCACGATTTTGTGGCAGTGTGGAACAAGGTCATGAACCTCGATCGCTTCGATCTCGCGTGATTGAAGCATAAACATTTTTAACATGAAAGGAGCGTAGCCTATGCCTGAGGAATTCAAAGCAGGGTGTGCAAGACCCACGGGCGGTCCTGTCGGGGAACCGGATGAAAAAGCTGAAGAAAAACCAATCGAGAGCACGAAAAAGGAGATGAAATCCATGGTAATGATCGGAAGAAAGGCGCCGGACTTTGAAGCGCCGGCATATCTCAATGGGAAATTCGTGAATGTGAAACTTTCTGAATATCTCGGAAAGTGGGTTGTTTTATGCTTTTATCCGGGTGATTTCACCTTTGTTTGAGCGACCGAGATTTCAGCAGTTGCTGAAAAGAACCCTGAATTCGAAAAACTCGGCGTGCAGGTCCTGTCCATGAGTATTGACAGTGTGTTCGTACACAAGATGTGGAACGATACCGAACTGTCTAAAATGGTCGAAGGCGGGGTGCCTTTCCCGATGCTTTCGGATGCCGGCGGCAGAGTGGGCACCATATACGGCGTTTATGATGAACAGGGGGGCGTGGAAACCAGAGGAAGGTTTATTATCGACCCAGACGGTGTTGTTCAGGGTTACGAAGTTCTGACGCCGCCGGTGGGGAGAAACGTGGCCGAGTCTCTCAGGCAGATTCAGGCTTTCCAGGTCGTGCGAAACAGCAAGGGCACCGAGGCGACTCCTTCCGGCTGGAGGCCGGGGAAAATGACGCTGAAACCCGGGGTGGATCTCGTAGGAAAGGTGTGGGAGGTCTGGAAGACAGAGATGGCCTTCGACTGATTTTGAAATGCATCAGCCAGTGCTTATCCGGAAATACCGGATGGAAACCGGCTGATTTTTGAGCGGCCTTGGGTGCTTCCCCTGTGCCGCTATTTTTTTTGTAAATCCTGTTGCAATTTTTGAAAAGACGCATTAGCATTCCGTTCGGTCAAGCTATCGTTAATAATGAAATTAGAAAGGAAGTTTTTACATGTCCGAACTTAACCCTTTTGAAATTGCACAAGCACAGCTCGATGAAGCCGCCGAAAGGTTGGGGCTTGACGAAGCGACGCACGAACTTCTTCGGTGGCCCCAGCAGGAAGTAAAGGTAACCATGCCTGTTGAAATGGACGACGGCAAGATAAAAATTTTCCCCGGCTACCGTATTCAGTACAACAGCGCTCGGGGACCTACAAAGGGCGGGTTGCGCTGGCATACCGGCGGGACGCTCGATGCCGTGCGTGCACTTGCGGCCTGGATGACGTGGAAGACCGCGGTGGTCGACATTCCCCTCGGAGGGGCCAAAGGTGGAATTACCTGTAATCCCAAGATACTGTCAGACAGGGAAAAGCAGCGCCTGGCCCGGGCGTATATCCGGGCTGTTGCGCGGTTTCTGTCGGTATCGCAGGATGTTCCGGCACCGGATGTGTACACGACTCCCCAAATCATGGGATGGATGATGGATGAGTACGAAATTATGAAGGGAGAGCACCATCCCGGGATGATAACCGGCAAGCCTATACCGATCGGCGGCTCCGAGGGCAGGGGGGATGCCACGGCGCGGGGGGGTATATTCGTTCTTCGAGAGGCGGCGAAAGTGCTGGGCGTTGATCTCTCCGGAAAAACCATGGCAATTCAGGGGTTCGGCAACGCAGGCCAGCATGCAGCGCTCCTCGGGCATGAGATTCTTGGCCTGAAGCTTGTAGCTGCCTCTGATTCGCGTGGAGGAATATGCAACAGGAACGGCATGGACCCGCGCAGCGTTGTTGATTACAAATTGAGAAACGGCGTTCTCGAAGGATTTCCGGATGCCGAATCGATTTCCAACGAGGATTTGCTTGAAATGGATGTGGAGGTTCTTTTCCCGTCTGCGCTCGAAAACGTGATCACCGATGCGAATGCCGACCGCATTAAGTGTCGGATCTCCTGTGAACTGGCAAACGGACCGACTACGCCTGAGGCCGACAAAATTCTGTATGGAAACAACATTTTTGTGCTTCCGGATTTTCTTGCGAACGCCGGGGGCGTCACGGTCTCTTATTTTGAGCAAGTACAGAACACCTATAACTATTACTGGTCCGGCAAAGTCGTCAATGATCGTCTCGACGAAAAGATGACGAGGGCGTTTCATTCGGTTTATGAAATGAGAAAACGCGAGAAGGTGAACATGCGCCAGGCGGCCTACCTGATCGCGGTGGCCAGAGTGGCAGAGGCCTGCAAGCTGCGGGGGTGGGTGTAAGTTTTCGGTATTCCGGCGCCGCCGCCTTGACTTCTCTTTGGTTAAGGTCGTTGTCAGTGGAGCGAAGCGAAACGGTTGTCGTTGTCGTAATCGATATCTTGTCGGCGTCGATTTTTTTTAAGATAGTGTTTTTAAATCCAAATACATAACAGCTGATACGGCAGCTCCTGGAGTGGAGGGAAATGAGCGAGTACAGGGACCTTTTGAAGGTTTACCGGCTTTTGAAAAAGAAGATTCAGTTCGCCCATCTTGGAGATCTGATCAGTGCCACTTTCCAGGACGTGCTTGAAAAAAGGGGAATTGTCAGCCGCGAAGAACTCCTGGGCATGACCGTGGAGGAGCTGAATCGGGAGGGCCTGCCCGATACGGAAGAAAACCGCCGGGAATACAGCGAGGCGCTTTCCGACTACTTTTTTGCGACGCGCCTTTCACCCTGCGAAATAGAAGATTATATCAATCTGGCCAGGAAAAGGGAAAAGGCCCAGACTCTGTCGATAATAGCAAACCGCGACCAAGCCTCATCCATGGAAATATACGAGGCGTTGAGGGAGTTTTGCGACATCCCCATGGGCGAAGTGTATATTTCCCCGGAAGAGGCGACCGGTATCCGGGTGGCTTTGATCAGCCGTTTCATATCCAGCCAGTTGCCGTTTGTCGGACTGGCTAAAAAACATATCACGATCAGGGACATGGACCTGGTTTTAAGAAGGTGCCTGTGGAGCCGAAAGCGGCCGGGGAAGCTGGGCGGGAAGGCCGCCGGCATGATTCTGGCGCTTAAAATCCTCCTGCCCATCCTTGAAAAACACGACGCCGAGCTGGAAGAATACATACGGGTGCCCGACACCTGGTACCTTAACTCCGGTGTATTTTCGGAGTTCCTCGATCGAAACAACCTCTACCTTTTCCATACCCATAAATACAAGGACCGCGAGGAAATCGAGGCGGAGTTTCAACATATAGAAGAGAAATTCCGCAGTGCAACCTTTTCTTCCGAGGTGGTGGACGGTTTCAGGAAGATTCTGGAGGAAATCGGGGAACATCCCATCATTATTCGCTCTTCGAGCCTGCTCGAAGACAGTTTCGGCCTCGCATTTTCCGGAAAATACCTGTCGGTTTTTCTTACGAACCAGGGTGACATCGAGACAAGACTGGAGCAATTCATCAACGGCCTGAAGCAGGTCTTTGCGAGCACGTTCGGGCCGGATCCCATTCTCTACAGGTTGGACCACGATCTGATTGACTACGATGAGAGGATGGCAATGGTGGTTCAGAAGGTGGTAGGGAGGCGTTTTGGGGATTACTTTTTCCCGTTCGTGGCAGGTGTCCTCTTCTCGCAGAATGTTTATACATGGAATCAGAGGATCAAAAAAGAAGATGGGCTTGCCCGTTTGGTTTTCGGGTTGGGTACAAGGGCTGTTGACCGGGTGAGTTCCGACTATCCGCGTATTGTCCCCTTGAGCCACCCCCTTTTGCGTCCGGAGATGACGTCTTCCCAGATAAAAAAATATTCACAGAAAAACGTCGATGTATTGAACCTCAAAAAGGGTTGTTTCGAAACCGTTGATTTCACGACCCTCGCTGCTGAAACGAAGCATCCCGATCTTTTTTATGCGGTGTCAGTTGAAAAAGACGGGTATCTTTCCGCCCCCTATTTTGTGAATCAGGATCTCAGCCGGGGGCAGCTTTTCGTGACGTTTGAGCACCTGTTGAGCCGCACGCAATTTGTCGAGCTGGCGAAGAAAGTTTTATCCAGGGTGTCTGCAGCCTACGGACGCCCGGTGGACATGGAGTTCGCCTGGGATGGCAACAAATTTTACATCCTTCAGTGCCGTGCGCTTTCCACGCGGAAAGAACTTGGTAAAGTAACCATCCCGACGGATGTACCTGACGAGAAAATTTTATTCACCACTCATTCCGGATTTTTCAATAGTGTCGTCGAAAACCTGGAATATATCGTTTATGTGGATCCCAGGGCCTATGATGCTTTGGATAATTTCGAGGATAAAATGGCGGTGGCCGGAGCTGTTAATGCATTGAATAAACATCTGGCGGGGAAGCGTTTCGTTTTGATGGGACCGGGACGCTGGGGGAGCAGCGATATCAATCTTGGCGTTCGTGTGACCTATTCCAGCATTAACAAGACCAGGCTCCTCATGGAAATAGCTTTCACAAAAGACGACTCCACTCCTGAGGTGTCCTGCGGCACCCATTTCTTCCAGGATCTGGTTGAAGCCGACATCGCCATCGTCTCTGTTTTTCCAGACGATCCGGACTCGAATTTGAATGAATCCTTTCTCCTCGATGCACCCAGTTTGTTGGCGGAGACGGCGCCGGGCTATGAAAAATACGGTCAGACAGTGCGGGTGATTCATGTCCCCTCAGCCTGTGAGGGAGATTACCTGCATGTATACCTGGATATGAATACCCCGAAAGGCATCGGCTTCTTCAGCCCGTATAAATAGGCTCAGCGCGGGATCCGGCGGAGTCGGGCTTACCTGCCGACATTACGATGGTAACCCCATCCGGACAAATCGCGGTAATGAAACCGCGCCTACAGGTATTGGCTGCGTAGGTCGGGTTTCCCTGCCCGACACCGTAGCTCTCTTTTTTTCTTGCATTACGTGTAAAAAGGTTTATATTTCGCCGCCTGATAAGATGTATTCAGCTGGGGTTTAGTTCAAAACAACAATTGAATCAAAGGTTTAATTGCTACAGGCGCTGTTTTCACAAAAATCTTTTTTCGAAAGGACGACGCGATGCAGAAAATTCTCGAAGTGGGAAAGCCGTCTGAATATCAGATGGAAGAAAACGAGGAGCCTCCCAGTGGCGGAAGTAGTGAACCGCCGCCAAACAACCCTTCCACGCTTTTTCCAGATATTGAGACATATCCGCATATTTTACCCATTTTAAAACCCGTAAAACGTACCCTCCGGACGTCTGCCGCCGCCAGGGCTTTCCGGAGGCGTTTCTTTCCCCTGGCTGGTGAAAGGGAATGGAACGACTGGCACTGGCAGATCGCCAACCGGATAAAAACCCCCGAGCAGTTGGAGCTAATGCTCCATCTGACACCGGAGGAGAGGGACGCCTCGGTGAGTCACACGACCGGGCTGCCGTTTTCGGTGACGCCCTACTACATGAGCCTTCTGAACCCCGATGATCCGGCCGAGGCACTGCGAAGAAGTGTTATCCCTACAATTCACGAGCAGCTACGCGGCCCGGGCGAGGCTGACGATCCGCTCGGTGAAGAGGGGCAGAGCCCGGTTCCTGGTCTGGTGCACCGTTACCCGGACAGGGTTCTGTTCCTGCTGAGCGACTTCTGTTCAACCTACTGCCGTTACTGTACCAGATCGAGGGTCGTCGGCCATGGCGAGGTTCTTCCCACCCGGGAAAGGCTTGAGCGGGCTTTCGACTATATCCGAAGGACGCGGTCGGTCAGGGATGTCCTGGTATCCGGCGGGGATCCCTTGACACTTGGAGACGAAAAACTCGAATGGATTCTCCGGAACCTGCGAGCGATCCCCCATGTGGAAATGCTTCGCATCGGAACCAAAGTGCCTGCCGTGCTTCCCCAGAGGATTACAGGGCAGCTAGTTAGAATGCTGCGCAGGTATCATCCATTGTGGATGAGCCTTCATTTCACCCATCCTTCGGAATGCACGCCGGAAAGCGCCCGAGCATGCGGAATGCTTTCCGATGCAGGGATTCCGCTGGGTTCCCAGACGGTTCTTCTCAAGGGCATCAATGATGATGTGGACACGATGAAGGCTCTCATGCACCGGCTCATAACCATGCGGGTGAAGCCTTACTACCTTTTCCAGTGCGACCCTATTTCCGGCTCAGCCCATTTCCGCACGCCTGTGGAGAAAGGACTCGAAATTATCCGCGGCCTGCGGGGCTTCACCAGCGGATATGCGGTTCCCACGTATGTGATCGACGCCCCCGGCGGGGGAGGTAAGGTGCCGCTGATGCCTGATTATATCAGGGGCAGGCAGGGAGAATCTTTGATACTTTGCAACTACGAGGGCAGATATTTCAGTTATCCGGACGCTGATGAGGCTGCTTGCGGGGCAAAAGTTTATCAATAGGAGGAACTTTTTCACCGGCATAAATCAGGCTCTTGCATTCAGCGGGATGGGTTCCCCCGTCCCGCTGCAGCGGAAAGGAATCGACGATGCTGATAGGTTTGACATACGATCTGCGATCCGAATACCTCGCCGAAGGTATGGATGAAGACGAGACTGCGGAATTTGACAGCGAGTACACGATCAACGCAATAGAAGAGGCCCTTCGCGCGTTCGGACACGATACCGAGCGGATCGGTAATGCGAGGAAGCTCATAGCGGCCGTGGTCGCCGGCAGGCGCTGGGACATGGTTTTCAATATAGCCGAAGGACTGAACGGCATCGGGCGGGAGGCTCAGGTTCCGGCGATTCTCGATCTGTTTAGCATTCCATACACCTTTTCAGACCCAATGGTCCTGAGCCTGACGCTGAACAAGGCTATGACCAAGCGGGTTATACGGGACGCCGGACTTCCGACTACGCCTTTCATCGAAGTGGCTCCGGGGGACGATATCGTAGATGTGCCCTTCGAGCCGCCCTACTTTGTAAAACCGGTGGCGGAGGGCACCGGCAAAGGCGTATCGATGCGATCCATCGTCACCCGCGGCGAAGATCTCGAGGCTGTCTGCTCGCAGCTCATGCAGCGCTACCGGCAGCCGGTGCTGGTGGAACAGTACCTGCCCGGCCGGGAATTCACCGTTGGAATCGTCGGAACAGGCAGGCAGGCGGAGGTTATTGGAACGGTAGAGGTGATCCTCAAGGCCGAAGCCGAGCAGGGAGCCTATTCATACGTAAACAAGGCGAGGTTCCAGGAACTGGTGGAATACCGTCTCGTGGACCCGCTGACGGAGCCCCTGGGAAATGAGGTGGAGGCTTTGGCCCTCCGGGCCTATCGTGTGCTTGGCTGCCGTGACGCAGGCAGGGTGGACATCCGGTGCGACGGGCAGGAATTGCCTCATTTTATAGAGATAAACCCTCTCGCCGGTATCCATCCTGAACACTCGGATCTGCCGATCATATGCTCCAGGCGGGGGATTGCCTACAACAGCTTGATCGAGCGGATCATGGCCTCAGCCCTTGGCCGTGCCGGGTGAGGTGTCTTGTGCGCATTGCAGTAGTCCATAATCAGCCGGCGAAGGGAGCAGCGCCGGACGAAGAGGATGTCCTGGTGCAGGCGGAAGCCGTATCCAGTTCACTCGACAGGCTTGGCCACCAGGTTACGATGGAGGCATGCACCCTGGATCTGGAGAGTATGCGGCGAAAACTGGTTGATTCGCGGGTTGACCTGGTGTTCAATCTCGTGGAGGCCCTTGAAGGCACCGGCAGGTTGATCCACTTTTTTCCTTCTTTCCTGGAGGTCATGGGGCTCCGATATACCGGTTCGGCGTCCATCCCGATGCTCGCAACCAGCAACAAAATCATCGGCAAACGGGTCCTTTCGGATGCGGGATTCCCTACTCCCCAATGGGTGGGGCCTTTCCCGGCGGAGTTGCCGCAGCCGGTGGGGCAGGCTGCAGTTATAGATGGGGGTGTGGAAACCGAAAATCTTTGGATCATAAAGTCCGTATGGGAGCATGCCTCCGTGGGCCTGGATGAGGATTCCGTGGTAAAAGCCTTCCCTTCAGATGTGTCGCGGATGCTTCCGGGCAGATCGGCGCGGCTCGGTGGCGCCTGTTTCGCCGAACATTACATCCAGGGACGGGAATTCAATCTCTCTGTTCTTTCAGGGAAAAGAGGTCCGGAGGTGCTTCCCGCCGCCGAAATCGTTTTCACGGATTTCCCCCCTGGGACACCTGAAATTGTCGACTACCGGGCCAAGTGGGATGAGACGTCCAGTGCCTGGCGCAAAACCCCGAGGAAGTTCGATATTGCGGAGTCCGATAGAGAGCTTGTCGGACGGATCGCGAAGACCGCGCTTCGATGCTGGGAAATCTTCAATCTTAGAGGATATGCAAGAGTGGATTTCCGCGTGGACGCCGAAGGGGTTCCGTGGGTGCTGGAAGTAAACGCGAACCCGTGTCTCTCTCCGGATGCAGGATTCGCGGCGGCACTGGACAGGGCCGGGATTCCGTTTGATTCGGCTGTTGAAAGAATACTTGAAGACGCCTTTTAACGGTAAAACACCATGTTTCGTATAAGACGCATCTACGACGATACCCTCCCGCTGAACAGGGACACCTTGAAACAGGTGAAGGGAATCCTCCGCACGCGGTTTTCGTCGATTTCCGAGGAGGAAATCGAGAGCCTGGGCGAACGGCTTAGAAATCCATTCAGAAACCGATTCCGGTCAATCCTGCTTGCTGCTGAAAATATGCGCGGCCGGGTGCTGGGATTCACCCTGCTTCTGCATGAACCGGAGCTGGAATTTTGTTTCCTGGACTGGATCGCAACGCTTAAAGGCGGCACCGGAGGTGGAATCGGAGGGGCGTTATATGAAGGGGTGCGCAGGGAAGCTTCGGTTTTGAAGGTCGAGGGGCTTTTTTTTGAATGCCTTCCCGACGACGAGAATTTATGCAGGGATAAAGCCCTGTTGAAGGAGAATCGTGCCCGTCTCAGGTTCTATGAACGCTACGGGGCTCGTCCGATTGTCGGAACCGCCTACGAGGCTCCGGTGAATGAAGGTGATACATGCATGCCGCATCTGGTTTATGACGGGCTTGACAGGCCGCGGCGCCCGGGTGCTCACTTTATGAAACAGGTGGTGAGGGCGATTCTCGAGCGCAAGTACGCCGGGTACTGCCCGCCGGAATATGTCGAGAAGGTCGTGGAATCCTTCACGGATTCCCCGATCGTTCTAAGGAACTTGCGTTATGTGAGGCCCGAGGCGGTCAAGTCTGAAATCGAAGGAAGCCCGGTCGGGCGGATAGCACTCGTCGTAAACGATCACCATAGGGTTCACCATGTACACGAACGGGGATACGTGGAATCTCCGGTAAGGATCAAAAGCATCGCCGGAGAGCTTGAAAAATCAGAATGGTTTGATACGTTGGCCCCAAAGACTTTCCCGGACAGGTATCTTTACGCAGTGCACGACAGGGATTTCTGCATCTGGCTCAAAAAAGCCTGCATCGGAACGGCTGAAGGAAAGTCGCTGTATCCATATGTCTTCCCGATACGGAACAAGACACGCCCACCGCGCGAGCGTTCTGTTCTGGCGGGCTATTACTGTATCGACACGTTCACACCCATAAATAACCGGGCCTATCCCGCCGCCAGAAGGGCGGTTGATTGCGCGCTTACAGCGGCCCGGTGGCTGACCGAAGGCGGCCGCTTATCCTATGCCCTGGTTCGTCCACCGGGCCACCACGCGGAGCGGCGAAGCTTCGGCGGTTTCTGTTATTTCAACAACAGCGCCGTGGCCGCGAATTATCTGAGCGCCTACGGCAGGGTCGCGATCCTGGATATCGACTATCATCACGGAAATGGACAGCAGGACATTTTCTACCGGCGATCGGATGTGCTGACAGTTTCGATTCACGGGCATCCTCGCTTCGCCTATCCTTATTTCAGCGGTTTTTCAGAGGAGTGCGGCGAAGGGGAAGGGGATGGGT
>DSCZ01000311.1 GCA_011048855.1 Desulfobacteraceae bacterium
GGAAAGCTGACAGAAAAAATATTTTCACTGCAGGATTTGCCGGTCCGGGATGGCACAACCGGGGAAATTATCATCCCCGGGCCGCTCTGATACCCCTCGGAGAATACTCGTGCTTCACCGCTGCCTAAAATAGCTTGACATTGATCACCCTTTGGCGTACGTTTTATCGTACGCAAAGGAGATTGAATATGCCTACCTTAACTACTACAGAAGCAAGAAAACGATTATATAGCCTTGTAGATGAGGTCAAAAAGTCACATGAGCCCATTCAGATTGTTGGGAAAAGGAGTTCAGCAGTCCTAATCTCTGAAGAGGACTGGCGAGCAATCCAAGAGACCTTGTTCCTCACATCGATACCTGGAATGCGTGAATCGATCCAGGAAGGACTTCGGACTTCTGTTGAGGAGTGCGATGAGGACATAGACTGGTGACTTGGAAAGTAGTCTTTACCAAAAAAGCGAAGAAAGACGCCATGAAAATTGCACATTCCGGCTTGAAACCTCAGGCAGAGCATCTGATCAAGATTCTCAAGGAAGACCCCTATCAGACTCCACCGCCATATGAGAAACTCCTGGGGGATCTATCTGGAGCTTGTTCCAGAAGGATAAATATCCAGCACCGTCTAGTTTATCAAATACTGGATGACATCAAGACTGTGAAAGTCATCCGCATGTGGACACATTACGAATAGCAGATTATGCATGCGATCACTCCACCGGACGCAGCACGGAGTTAGGCCTCAGACCAATGCATCGGTATGTTCATCGAAAAGGGGACACACGGTGATTCGCGCTCTACTTTTTTCAGCCTTGGTGCTGCTGTCTGGCTGCGTAAGCTACTCGGAGATGCAGAGCCGAGTTCCGGCTCTTGAGTTCGACAGTGCGAAGGCGCCGGACGTTTACGCGGGATGCGTCGCTCCCAAACTCATGGAGATTTGGCCAGGGCTGGTAACGATAATTCCGGACGGGCAGAGCACGGTCGTCACCGTCGCTAGTCCAGGTGGCGATG
This sequence comes from Desulfobacteraceae bacterium, assembly GCA_011048855.1. The sequence continues at coordinate 1,009 of DSCZ01000311.1, forward strand.
CCATAACGGCCACCCTGACTATTGAGCCTATCGCAACAGGAAGTCACGTTCTCTTGCGTGAGATGCCGCATATCAACGTCGGCAGCGCCTTCAAGCGCGCCCAGACGGCTGTGCACTCCTGCAAGTAAACTGCGGCAGGGACCGGTACAGGCCTAATCAGGTATCCGGGGATCTCAGCCCCCCAGCCCCCACACCCCCCTCGTGCGGATCCGCAAAGGGGGGATCAGGTCTTCTTGGCTGATGCACTGATAAAGGTTGCAGGAATGTAAATTTTTTCTTGACATCACTCTCATAAAGTCTGAAAAAGAAAAATTGATAATAAAGAAACACAGTTAAAAAACTACGAAAAAATCTCTAAAGCACAAATGGCGGCTCGAAAACAACACCGGAGCCAGAAGTTGTGAATTCAAGCGACGCCCGTCACCAGAAATCATCCAGGGGCCTCTCAAATGCTTGTCCGTCCCCTTGTAATATGTGTCTGCAGATCATTGCAATGATAGTCTCATGACCGAATGGCGATTAAAGGAAAGGCCATTCGCGGCGCTGATGGTCAGAAATCGAGAGGGCTTTTCGATTCCCGGGGAAATAGGGCATAATGAAATCGAGTCACCTGTTACTCCTTGATCTTATTGTGGGGACAACTCGGCCTTGGTGGGAAAAACGTTCAACTTTACAGGCGATACGGCTTGACAAAAGACGAAATCGCTTTCATCGAATCAAAGATCAGCCCCATGGAGGGGGGAAGTGAATAACGAAAAAGCGTTGGCTGTATTTGAGAATTTTAAAATCCGAAGGATATACGATGAGAAGTTGGAAACCTGGTATTTTTCGGTGGTGGACATCATTGCGGCGTTGATCCAGCAACCGGAGTACCAGACCGCACGGAAATATTGGAATAAACTGAAGGAACGGCTCAAGAAAGAGGGCAGTCAGTCGGTGACAAATTGTCACCAACTGAAACTGGAGGCTTCGGATGGAAAACGATATGCGACAGATGTTGCTGATCCTCGCACACTTCTGCGAATAATCCAGTCGGTTCCCAGCCCAAAGGCGGAGCCGATCAAACTCTGGTTGGCAAAGGTCGGCTATGAGCGTATTCAGAACCTGCGTGACCACATGAGCGAGGCGGAACTGATTTTCACGGCGCTGGCGGAGCTTTCCACCCGGCAGATCGCCGAGAGTGTGGAGGCGACGGGCATGGGCGAGAATGCGGCGTCGGGTAAAAAGGGGGGCCGCATCGCGAAACGCGCGCGGCGGGAACTGGAGAGCAAAACCGGCAAAAGCGTGGTCACCGGAGAAAACTTTCTGCCGCCGCGGAAGAAGAATCCACAGATTGCGCAGAAGAACACAGATGAAGACCCCGATGGTTGCGAGGGCGAACCTCAAAGGACCTCTCAGAACAATCCGGGTTTACCCTCCCCCCGCGTTGACTCTTGAGATTCCGGAGCCTGAGCCCCCTCCCGTCCCTCCAAAAGAGACGGCCAAAGGGATGGTGATCGAAGGCTTGATCTATTGGTATGAAACATACCTGTCGCTTTTGAAGGAAGCCTTCCGGCAAGCCGAAGCGGATAAGGCGGTGATAAGGGAGTGGTGTTTATTGGATCATTGCGGTGAAACCGAATGAGCCAATGTTTTTGAAAGGAAAACAATTTCAATTAATTAGAAATTCAAATGCAGTGGGTGCAGACTGGCGTTGCATCGGAAAGCTATAAACAGGATGACACAATATGACAGCTGATAAGGAAATCATCGTTCTCACAGAGACCGTGCGCGTCCAGCAGATCCAGCGGGATGATTACATCTCATTGACGGATATAGCCAAATACAGGAATGCCGAAGATCCTCGTTTTGTCATCCAGAACTGGATGCGCACCCGCTTTACGGTAGAGTTTTTAGGGATATGGGAACAACTAAACAATCCTAATTTTAACCGTGTCGATTTCGAGGCGGTTAAAAATGAGTCCGGCAGCAATGCATTTGTTATGACGCCAACCAAATGGGTATCCTTGACCGGCGCCATAGGCATTGTTTCCAGATCCGGCCGCTACGGGGGGACCTACGCCCATAAAGACATTGCTTTTGAGTTCGCCTCATGGGTATCCGTCGAGTTCAAGCTCTAACTCATCAAGGAGTTCCAACGGCTGAAAGATGCTGAATTTCAGAAACTTGGCTGGGATATTCGTCGTAACCTCACCAAAATTAACTACCGGATTCACACCGACGCCATCAAGGCAAACCTGATCCCAGATGAGCTGACCCCCCAGCAGATCAATTTCATCTATGCCAGCGAAGCGGACCTGTTGAATATGGCCCTGTTCGGGAAGACAGCAAAGCAGTGGCAGGATGAAAATCCAGATAAGAAAGGCAACATCCGGGACGAAGCCAATGTCTCTCAACTTGTCTGTCTGGCCAACCTCGAAACTTTAAACGCTCATTTCATTCATCAGGCTCTACAGCAGTCGGAACGAATAAAATTATTGAACCAGGCGGCAATCCACCAGATGAAACTCTTGCTTGTGGACAGAACCGTGAAGCAATTGGAAGAAAAAAACGATGAATAGCCTCAAAATCCACTGCCTAAACAATGAAAAAGCCCTGGCTGTTTTCGAGAACTTCAAAATCCGCCGGACCTACGACGAGAAGAAGGAAGGAAGTCAAACGGTGACAAATTGTCACCGGTTGAAAATGGTGGCTGCACACGGACATGAAAAACGGGAGACGATACATGGATAAGGAAAAAGCGCGTGTTGCCTTCGAGAAACATGCCATCCGGCGATACTTCGACGAAGCGGAGGAGACCTTGCATTTCTCTGTGGTGGATGTAGTGGCGGCGCTGACGGACAGCGCGAATCCTGCGGTCTACTGGCGCGTGCTGAAGAAACGGCTGAAAGACGAAGGCGCGGATGAAACCGTTACAGAATGTAACGCTTTGAAAATGCCCTCCGCCGACGGTAAAATGCGCTTGACAGACATGGCAGACACGGAAACGCTGCTCCGCCTGATTCAGTCCATACCCTCTCCCTAGGCAGAACCCTTCAAACAATGGCTGGCCAAAGTGGACTACGAGCGGATTCAGGACATGAGTGACCTCGCCCGCTTCCTCGACCGCGACCGCGATAACTGGCGGCAGCACGGACATAGCGAGAAGTGGATTCAGCAGCGGATGATGGGGCAGGAGACGCACAACAACCTCACCGATTACTGGAAGGATCATGAGGTGCACCGGATGCTGCGCATCAACGGCGTCAGAAATCCGAAAGGCGAATGGTTCAGCTGCACAGTTGACCAGATGAATGCGGCGGCTATCGCCGTGCGCACGGGCCAGCTGAACGAGGAAAACCGGTCGCTTGATTTCAAGATGCGTCCCGAGCAGGAAACGGCGGTTGAGAAGACGGCGGTCTACTTCAAGAGTTTCCGAAAGGAAGACCTCGACAAGCCGCCGCATTTCCTCTGGAACGCCAAGATGCGCTTCGGCAAGACATTTGCTGCCCACCAACAGGTGAAGAGTCGCGCGTAAGCGACTTTCCACCATCGGAAAGGAGCTTCGCCAGACATCCAGCCTTCCCGGTGTCAGAGCGGTCCGACAACTTCTTCTCTTGAAAAAACGGTTTTAAAGGAAGCAATGTTAGAGGGATAAATGTACATCACTTTTTTTTCAATAATTTCATGGTCTAGAGATCGAAATCGCCCGGAACGAATTTAAAGAAACCAGAGGGGCAAACAAACCGTAAATCCAGATAAGGGTTCACACAAAGAGCGTTAGTCGATGAATGAGGAACCCGAGTCTTCGGTAGCGATAGTCCACCCGGGATACGCGAATTCGGCTCAATGACTAGCTTTGGTAATATTCTTTTGAATTTGGAATCCCTACAAGGAACACACCCTACCTTTCAGCATTTGCAAGCCTGTTCCTCTAGCCTGCTGTCTTGTTATTCATCTTGAAAGGACATACTCCGTCTGCTGTGGCTTTGAGACTAATACAGCCAGATCCCTGCCGAAAAGTGATGAAACCGAATACTTGGATTAATATTTCGTTCTTGCCATTGTCACTCGATTCGTTTTCTCGCTGCCTGACAAGTAGACATCAGGGGACATTCATCACAATGAGGCCTATTTGTCCGACATGTAGTGGCGGCAAGGTCAAGGATTGCCCAGTTCAACTTCCTTGCCTCTTTGCACTGTACAACCTCCAAGGCCAGCTTCTGTAAGTATGGATCATAACGAATATCCGCAAGATGCCGTGGACCAAACACACGCTCCAGCACCCTTGCCATGTTGGCATCGAGCAATGGTTGTGCCTCGCCATGGCAAAACAGGAGAACAGCGTTCGCAATGTACTGGCCGATGCCAGGCAATTCTTCGATTGCCTCGCGGTTTTTGGGAAACCGCCCGTTTCTCTTGGCCATCGCCCGGGCCAATGCTTGGATCGAAGTGGCCCTACGCCGCCATAGTCCTATCGGCCGAAGATAGCCTTGAAGGCGCACTACGCTCACGGCACCGAGCTTCTTCCATGATGGAAATTCCTCGATGAACTTTGGGAAGAAGTCCGCCACAGTTTCCGCACGCGTTCTCTGCAACAATACTTCGGCAACGATATATTGGTAATTGCTGGCAGATACTTTGCGCCATGGGAACTTCCGCCCGTTCTCCTGAAACCAGCCAAGTAAACCCCGTCTAAATCCCGCAAGAGTTCGAGGTGCAGGGAGCCCGTGGCTTTCCTGATCTCGCCGCTTGGCTGAATGCACACCTCTTCCTGGCACTGTTCACTCCATTGCGTTAATGTCTCTCCAAGAGGAATACCCGTCCCTCCCGCTCTTCTGCCAAGCCCAAGCGCTCAAGCTGGCGGACCAAGTTTCCTATTGGGAGTTTCGAGGTGTCGAGGCCCTCGGCACGGCATAGTTCGTCCCGTGTGGCGTTGCCGAGCTCCAGGAGTTTGGACCACACAAGGTGTAGAGGGTAATTCATGGTGCGTAGGATCATGTGTGGGTAATGGCGGTTATCCAGGAAGGTCTGGAAACGCTCCAGATTGGCGATGTCTCCCTCCTTGCCCTCGCAACCGAGCAACTGCACGATGCCCTTGACCCGGTCCGCGTCCCGGCCATTGCCATGTACGATCTTGGTAGCCATCGAGGCCGATATATCGCCCGGGAAATCCGTCGGGTACTGGGAAGACAAGATTGTGCCAACACCGTATGCACGGCACTCGCGCACGAGGCTTAGCATGTAATCCGACGTGAGAACCCGATGTCCTTCGTCGAAAACCAAAAACTGCCGGATGGTTCCAGAATGAGGCTGGGCATTGTAGTACGCGTGGGAAGACAAAACGACCAGCTGGGCGAGGGTATTCTTGATCTCGTCGCTGGGAATCTGACTTAGGTCCAGTACGACCGCGCGGTTGACGAGGCCATGGAAAGACTGTGCCCGAAATTCCGAACGAAAGAGCCCCAGAGTGAACAGGGGATCAAGACGATTATAGGCCGCACCGTTGTCATGCTGTAGAGTGTCCCCTACATTCGAGAAATCAGGGAAACGAAGATCGTCGTTGAATGGAGTGGAGCCCGTCGTGGGAATCCCGGCAGCGGTAAAGGCAGCTACGATAGCATTCTTAACGGCGGCTTGCTGCTGTGCGCCGAGGCCATACGTCTTCTTGAGAACAGAAGAGACTCCTGCAATGTACTGTGCACACTGCACAAAAAGGTCGCCGGTGACCGGATGTCGAACAGGATAGGGAATTAGCGGGTTGAGGGGCAGCCCGTCAAACGCGACGAATACCCTATCGAGTCCCGCCTTCTCGCAGAACGGGCCATCGCTGGCGAAATCATTCTTCATGTCAAGAACGAGAACGTTCTTCCCTTGCTCGCGAAGTTGGCAGATCAGGTACTTCAGCAGCTGAGTCTTCCCGGTGCCGGAGGAGCCCGTTACCATGACGTTCATGTTGTCCAGCGGATCAACCGGTGATTGCGGGTCGAAGTACACCGCGCTTCGAGCATCGTTAACACCTATGAATATTCTTTCAAGTGGAGCTCCCGCTTCCCCTCGCCCTGATTCCACCATCGCATGTTGTTCTTCGGGAGAAATGTCGTTGGGGACAGGTTCCTCAACCGGTTCCTCAGTCCGTGGAGTCACTTCTTGCGCCGTCCCTTCGCCTCCAGTCGGAATAACAGGAGGCACTGACAGTGGGGGCTCCGGTGGCGAGGTGACAGGCAGTGACGAATCTCCCGGGGCTTCAAACAAGTCACAAAGCACTTGCCGTATGCTCTCCACCTGGAGCGTCTCCGATATTCCAGGCCAATCGCCCTTGGTCAGCCGCACCCACAGACCCTCTTCCAGCACGACGTGCTCGGCGACCCCTGGGAGTGCACCCTCGGTCGAAACAAGCAGCCCCCCATGATGTGCGTCGGAATACTCGTAGTTGCCAGCGAGGATAGCGTCATAGACAACCTTTTCCTTGTCGACCCAATCCTCGATTTCACTAGGTGTGCTCGGGCTCGTGATACGCAGGCCAAAAGTCAGGATGTCCAGGAGGGCCAGACGCTCAGGCATTGCTCCTTGGCGAAGGCTGGCCAAGACGAGCTTCTTGAATTCGTCACCGGTTGCCCTTGCCTGCGACAAGGCCGCGTGAGCGCGCGCTATTCCGAATGCCCCGGAAACCAGCTTGGACTCCACGCCGCACGCAGATATGCGCAGGTGACCAGACTCGAGAATGGGCAACACCAGTTGGACTCCGAGAAGGTCCGTTCGCTTGCCGTCTCCCGAACCTTTCTTCCCAAAAAAGGATGAGAACGAGTCCACGGGCACGAGAAATCCAATGGTTCTGGTAGAGCATTGAAGGGGTGCTTTGCCATCGTTTGTCGTGCCTACCAGCAACCGGACCGCACCGATGAGGCCAATGATACCCAGCGCATGACGCCCGGACCTGAGGGCCTCGCCACCGATAGCTATCCCAATCCTGCCAAGCTCTACGATGAAGCCGCCTGCAATATCGTCCCGGCCGAAGAAACCGTTGACGGCTACCTGGAAACCCTTGGGGATAGTGGACAACACGAAGTAGGAGCTTTCCCGGCCCGTCACGTCCAGCTTGTAGTCCCACAGTGCTCGTTCCTGGAAAGCCTTGTCTACACCATCTCGGACGTACTTGACGAGAATTGCAGGATCAATTGAGTAACCCGGTATCACTACCCATGGCGCGCTGAGTTTCTGGGGAAGGGAAACGTCATAGACCATTGCAACCGGGTCCCCGAGAATGGCACCGAGCTGTCCCGTCACGTTGGTGAAGGCCCCACCAATGTTGTCGGGTCCGTCGCACGGACCATCGTACTCGTAGGTGATGCTCTTCGGTACTAGGGTGTTCCCCTCGGTAACCCACCCCAACCGCTTGCTGAAGACGGCTTCTCTGCCATGACCACGGGGGAGCTGGTAGCGAGTTGCGCCGGTTCTAAAAGAAAGGTCGCTTGCAGGGGGTAACATGTAGATGTCTGGATGGCCCTCGCGCAGGCACTCCTCGTCATTCTCAAAGCGGTAGACGTAAAGTGGCGGATCTGTCCACCGGGCATCGCCTTTGTCGTCAAGCGGTTCCTCGAAATACAACCGAACGCCGCCGGGCAGTTGTTGACCATGGTCCGTCGGCCCGTCCTCCGCGTGAATGTGACCATCGACAGTCCTAACGATATCGCTTCCCGCGTACCCTCGCCGGACTCGAATTCCAATTGAACGCCGCGAGGGGAAGGCCCGTAGGTAGTTAGAGAGGCATGTAACAGCCAAGGTGTTGTTGCCGCCAGTGGCAGCCATTATTGACAATCCCAGGTTTAGCCGAAGCGCCTGCGCCACCCCTGCGAGGCTTCCGATATCTTCCCTGGCCGCCAGATCCGGGGTGCTGATTTTCAGGGCAAGGTGCCAACCGGGATCGGAGGTGACCGTCACGTATGCCGGTTCGATCAGCCTGTCGTCGGCCGACATCCCGAGAGTCCACCTGAAGCCCTGCACGTTGGCAAGCAAGGAGGAGAGATGCCTGAAAGCTCCCTCTTTGTCATGCAGCAGTCGAAACGCCCGTGAAAAGAGGGCCGCTTGCACCATGAATCGCCTTGCCAGCACGAGTGGATGCCATGGCCCAACAAGGAAGATGGCGTTCCGTAAGCGGCTGTCGTCCCAATGAACCACGCAGTCGAGGTGGGCGAGCACAAACAGCTGGCTCCATTCTAGGCTCTTTTTCTTGTCCTGCAAGTAATTAAGGATTCTTCGGTATTCATCGAGGTAGTTTTTCAGGAGCGCTTCAATTTGCACGGAACGCTCATGCACAAAGACGGGATGACTAGCATAGGTCGGATGCTCGATGCTGACTGCCTTACCGCCGAAAACCGCCTCCACTTCCTTCCGCACGGCGTCCCTCGCGTCGGAATAGGTCTTGAGGAGCCCCAGAGCATCATCGGGGAAAGAAAGGGCTTGGAACGTTGCTCCCTCGACAGGTCCAAGGTAATTGAAAAAGTCGCCGATGGACCCCGATGACTCGTAGTCTGCCGCCAAGAGGTTTGCCAAGAGGGGCCGCCATCCCATGCGGGATGTTACTATCTTGGCGAGAAGCATCCTTCGACGGGCGACCTCGTCAATCCGTCCCAGCGCGGGGTAGAGTTCGTCGCTCTGTCCTTGGAACAGGTCGACGAGATCCTCGAGTCTCTTTTCCCTTCCACCGGAAATCGCTACGCGTAATTCGTCCTCAACCGTGAACTCGCCCTTCTCTAGGTCGCTGGCTTCGAAGCAGATGACCGCTGTCAACATCCCGAACCTGCATATCCTTATGGCCAAACCCCTCGGCTCGGAGCCTACGTCTAATCGCTGGGCCGATCTCCACACTCCAGCCATCTCGGTCTCAATGATGCCAATGTCCTCGTCGTTCTCGTCACACAAAGAGACATTATTGGCGGCGTGGCTGAAGAGGAACAGGTGGACAGGCTCATCCACGGTGAGCTTCTTATCAGGGGTTTCTTCCTCGTCGCCAGGTGCCGCATCTACTACCTCGAAAGCGGGATCAACGACTGCAAATGCGGGCCTGTCTTCTCCGCAAAGGTGCAGGTCAAGCCTTGCATCAGCCTCAACGTCACTTCCCGACACCAGCGCAACTAGGCCCTTCTAGCCCGCCAAGAAGATCTCGCCGGATTCCGAGGGTGAAATATCTCGGCCTAAACTGGGGAACCCCGAAATCAGCAGCCTTTAACACTTGTTGCTGTACTTCGTAACCATGTTCTTCGAGTGTCTCACGGATACGATTGGCATAGCTCTTCCTTGGCCTACCACGTTGCTTTTTCCGTTGCTTCTTGCTGGCTCCGAATGCCGTATCTATACCCTGAACATTCTCCATTAGCACCAGTTCGGGTTGAAGGATATCCACGACCTTGAGGTGATGTTTGAATAACTCGTTTCTGGGGTCACTGCCCGTCCGCTTACCCGCAAAAGAAAAACCCTGGCATGGAGGGCCACCGGCGACAAGCTGAATATCTCCACGCATGTTACCGAGTCGCCGTTTTTGTGTTCGAACGAAATCGGCTATCTCGTGTGGCCCCTTTTCGAGCCATTCAGGCCATTCAAAACGAGATCTATGTATGTTATGGTCGTTTTTATTGACTAAGTTGTGAAGCAGGGTTCTGAAAGCATCAGGACTTTGCTCAATGGCGAAAAGGCCATGCCACCCAGCATTCATCAAGCCTAGTGATAAACCTCCACATCCAGAGAAAAGATCAACAAAAGTATGGGCACTCACTAGCGGCTCCCGTTAGTCGAACGATGGTATCCCTGCCTTTGGAATACTCACCAGTATGTCTGATAAAAAGTGTGGACACGATCTCATTTTTGCATTTATGTGAAATGCATTTGAGCCCAAATTCGTTGGCTTGCAGAATCCAATCCATGATAATGGCATGTTCTGTTTACAATGGATATAGCCAGTAAACTTTGGTGTTGATTGATTGGCTCCTCTGGCATCCTTTGGTCCTCCCACATTGGAGCATTCGGATACTCCTTTTCTGCGAGACTTCCACAGGTGGCCGATCCAGTATCCCAACATCTCTCTTGTGCCGGACGATCTTTCGTCCACCATCCTGTCTGGTCCAAACAATCTAGTATACACTATGTAAAATTCAGTGCTCCTGTCAACCTGGTTTTCCTTTTTTCAACCGAATTCAGCAAAACTGGTAGATCAAGTGATATCTCATCCTTCACAAGTTCAAGTATCCGAATATCAGTGGCCGCTGTTCTAGGAAGAACCTAAAACTCTGGGCTATTATTCAATAATAACTTTTATTGTACATTTTTTTAACAAAAAAAATTAATTTTCTTTTTACATCTGGATCCTCACAATATTTATGGATTCGCTATCATGCCGGCGCAGTTGGGAGAGTTTTCATAACTATTTATAATATTCTCTTATTTTTAGTTCCCCTTTCGAAGTTGGTAGGATCCCCTAACCTTTAAGATGAAGAAAATTTTATAAATTGTCGCCATACGACTTTACAGGGTCCAAGTTCATACAAAAACGAATTTGATAGAGCATTTGATTTTGAATATCAAATTATCGAATTTAAGTGTTCATTTGTCCTTTGCGATGGGAATCAAAAATCTATTGAGAAAAATATCCCTGTAGCACCAGATTGACATCATATCGAAAAATGTAGCCACAGATTATATTTATATGCGCGTATCTTACCGTAAGGCACAGAATAAAAGTAAGATTATGCAGTGCCTGAAAAACATAATCTCTCTAATCTTATTGGTTAACTTTCCTTACCTTAAGAGGCAATTTTAGGGTCGTCACATTTAAGCACGAGGATACTTTGCTGTCAGCTCGGGGAATTTTCTCGACGAGATGATTCAGTAATATATCGGAGAACAAGGGGGAAGCTGTTACGGACGATGGTCGATTTCAAACCTCTCTTAGACCCTCGCCTTATAGACGAGGGGGTGGTTTCAGTTATTTAAGCTAGGGAAGAGGACAGTCAAAGCGAAGTTTTGTCGACGAGGAGTCAGAGATGTGATATTGAAGAGAAAAATTTCCGAGGTGCTACACTAAATTAAAGAGAATCATAATGAATACTAATAGAGTCGACAAGATTATCCAATTTGCTCTTTTGGTAGCCGGGGAAGCTGATGAATATAGGGATCGCGAGTTAGGCCCGATCCATATAGTGAAATATGTCTATCTCGCAGATCTCGATCATGCCCGGGCAATGAGGGGGCACATATATACTCAAGCGGCTTGGCGTTTCCACAAATTCGGTCCTTGGGATGCTGATGTTTTCATGAGAATTACACCTGCGCTAGAAGCAGTAGACGCCAAGAAAAAAGTTATAAGTCATCCACAATATGAGGACGACTTTGCGCGTTGGAGCCTCAAAGATGATGAACTACTGAGAGAGCTTGAAAACACTTTGCCGCTTTCTATCAGCTTTGGTGTAAAGGCTGCAATTAGGGCTTTTGGAGCAGATACGGCATCCCTTCTAGACTATGTATATCGCACTTCTCCCATGTTAAAAGCAGCACCAGGAGAACACCTACTCTTTCATGATATTGGAGAAGGCGAGGCCAAAACTCCCATCAATGATAGGCAGGATGATATTTATTCTCCTCAACGAAATGTGGAAATAAAGAAGCTTAGAACCGATATGCAAAAAATGATAGCCAATATCAAACAATCTTCTGAGGCTACCGAACCGGATCCTCCTCCTAGATACGATGGAGTTTACGAAAAGGGGATGGCTTGGTTAGATGATTTGGCTGGTACACGTATAGAAGATGGTGATTACGTCGCCGAGATTTCTGACGACTGTTGGAAGTCAAGGGCTAGATATGACCCAGAGCTACCCTGAAATATCTATTCAAAATGCTATTCATCCTTCGGCGTGGTGGGTTGGCACGAAAGGAATAAATTATCACTGCGGACGATTGATACTGGCGTTCTTGCCTCACGTGGATCAGGTTCCACTGCGTCTGATCCCAATAGGAAGGGGTGATGGCGTTCGCCATGATGAAGCCCTTGTTCGCATTGAACCATTACGCCTGAAACGACGAGAACGCCATCCTAGCATTCTCCCCGTCGCTGCGCTTCCTGATTTTCCCGGGGAAGAAAAAATTGTTTTGCGGGCCAAAAAGCGGCCAGCTTTGATCGTTAGTGAAGGTGGTATCGAGGTCCCAAGAACACTCTCTCGAGACAAACCAAAATGGCAAACTTCGTCCACACTGCTGGTCGCCCCTTTCTACGGAGTAGATGAGGGAGAGCAGCGTTCCGGATTTGCAGATCAATTTTTAAATAGGATTAGAGCCTGCGAGTACCCTCAATTCATAGCAGACCGATTACCAATCCCCGGAGCCCATGAATCACTCCTCAAGCTGGATCACATACAGCCTATAGGTAAAAATAACGATTCGATTGAATTAACAAGTTTTCGCCTTAGTGAAGATGCTATGACTGTTTTTGATTGTTGGTTGAAGTGGTTCTTGACGGGAAAACTCGAAAAAAATTCATTGGTTGGCCTTGCCAGATCTACATTCCTTCAAGAAGGCATAGCCTGATGAGATGAACAGCCTGAGACTTTTTTCTTATTGACCTTAAAAATTGCGAAGCCTCTCATCGCTCTCTGCCATCCGGGAAGATTTTCAGCTATAAAGGCTTCAAAATGGCCCCTAATTTGGCCCCCAAGGCAAAAAGTTAAAAAAAAGAGTTACAGAATGGTATGTAAACCTTTGATTTTACTGGTCGGGGCGGAGGGATTTGAACCCCCGACACCCTGCTCCCAAAGCAGGTGCGCTACCAGACTGCGCCACGCCCCGATGATATTGGAGAGGAACCGCCTGAGCGGTTGAACTGATAGCGGACTATAGTCACAAAGCAGGTGAAAATCAAGAGCATTGTCCACCCTGATCCACCAGGGCTCCCCCTAAATCCGCCTTGGGTAGTTCTCATGGAGAAATGAGATGGTGCATTTAGGCTCCGGCTCCGCCAAGCAATCTCTTTACTATTCCATTTTTTCCTGTTATTAGAATCGTCTTCGATCACTCCGGCGCAGAAAGTACGCGTTGAACTCCGCTTTCTGCGCCGATCAAGATTTACTGAAAGGAGACACAATGGGATCCAAAGACAAAGAAGTTCGGCTTCAACAGAGGGCTCTTCTCGAGAAACAACTCGATGACAGACTCGCTTTCGTCGCCGCACAGGGCATCAAGGGGAAAGACGCAGCAAAAGATAGCGGGTTGAGGATGATCAGGGCAAAAATTCGGGAGACGGACGCAAGGCTTAAAACCATTGAAGCCCTCGAGGAAAAGGCTGAAGAAATGGCCGCCCGGAAAGCAGAGAAACTTGCTGCGCCGAAAGTGAAAAAGAGCAAAAAGAAGACACAGGAAGAAGACACCGGCCCGAGCAAACGCCAGCAGAAAAAACAAAAGAAGAAAGAAACCAAGCCCCAGTAGCAGCCGCTTCTTTCAGAGGCCCGCCTCCGACAATGCAGACATCACGACGGTACGGGCCTCTTCCTGGATCTTTCTGAGATGGTCTTCGCCGTTGAAGCTTTCCGCGTAGATTTTGTATATGTCTTCGGTGCCGGAAGGACGGGCGGCGAACCACCCTCCCTCCGAAACAACCTTCAGACCTCCAATAGGCGCGCCGTTCCCGGGGGCCTTGGTCAAAACGGCCGTGATAGGTTCACCGGCAAGCCGGGTCGTCCTGACATTGTCGGGGGATAGAGCTGCAAGTGCTTCCTTCTGTTGGAGGCTTGCAGGCTCGTCGATTCTCTTGAAAAACGGGACCCCGAACCGCGATGTCAGGTCTCTGTAATGGGCGGCCGGATCTTTACCGCTCCGTGCGGTTATTTCAGCGGCCAACAGATCCATTATAAAGCCGTCCTTGTCCGTGGTCCAGGGTGAAGCATCCTTCCTGAGAAAACTCGCACCGGCGCTCTCTTCTCCAGCGAATCCCAGGGAGCCTTCCAGCAAACCGTCCACGAACCATTTGAATCCGACCGGCATTTCCCTGATCTGCCTGCCCAAGGCCGCTGCCACCCGGTCGATCATCGAACTGCTGACCAGGGTTTTCCCGACCGAAATGGATTCCTTCCACTCAGGCCTGTTCTGAAACAGATACCATACCGCGACGGCAAGGAAATGGTTTGGATTCATCAGGCCCTCCCGGGGGGTGACGATTCCATGGCGGTCAAAGTCCGGGTCGTTTCCGAACGCAATGTCATATTCCCGCCCGAGTTCAATCAACCGGGTCATGGCATAGGGCGAAGAACAGTCCATGCGGATCTTTCCGTCATGATCGAGAGGCATGAATCTGAAGGCGGGATCCGGAACATCGTGAAAGACCGTTATATCCAGGCCGAAATATTCCGAGATGGGCTCCCAGAACCCAAGTCCCGAGCCGCCCAAAGCATCCGCAGCGATACGCAGCCCGGAGTCCCGGATGATTTCCATGTCGATGACCGCACCAAGGTCCTGAATATACGGAGCAATATAATCGTACTCCCGGGTCGTTTCGCTCTTCAACGCGCGATCAAGGGAAATTCTCGCCACATCATTGTTTCCATCCTCCATCAGGCTGTTGGCCCTTTCGGCGATCCACCCCGTCACCTCCGCACCGGCCGGACCTCCGTGCGGAGGGTTGTATTTGATCCCTCCATCTTCAGGGGGATTGTGGCTGGGGGTTATAACTATCCCATCCGAAACCGCCGAGGGATGCTTCCGGTTATGAGTGAGCACCGCATGGGAAATAACCGGCGTGGGGGTGTAGCCGCCCTCTCGGTGTAGTCTCACGCTCACGCCGTTTGCAGCTAGCACTTCAATAGCGGTTCCGTGTGCGGGACCGGAAAGCGCGTGAGTGTCCATGCCGATAAAAAGGGGACCGGTGATCCCCTGGGCAGACCTGAAATCACATATTGCCTGAGTTATCGCCAGCACATGGGCCTCATTGAAACTCCCGGCGAGCGACGAGCCCCGGTGACCCGAAGTGCCGAACTTCACCCTGCAGGCAGGATTGCCAGGGTCGATCAATTTATCGAAATAGGCTGCCACCAGTTTCCCGGGGTTTACAAGCATCGACCCGGGGGCCGTAGTTCCTGCGAGAGGGTGAAGGCTCATCTGTTATCC
>DSCZ01000133.1 GCA_011048855.1 Desulfobacteraceae bacterium
GTTTTCAAAGAGCAAACTGAAACTACCTGGGGCCAATTTAAAAATATTCTGACCTCATTTGCACTTGGCTCTCAGTTTGATCTTAAAACAGCTGCATGACTTTTTACGAGGTCATCAACGTTACCTTTTGACGAAAGGTAGCATTTGGAAAACGGAATTAACGTGACTACGGCCCATTCACCCGTCCACCACACCGGTTTGCACAACATACCGAGCCAGACCCGGCCTCCTAGCAACAACGATGCCCATCCTGATGTTTTCTTTGGCCAGGTTGTCTCCAAATCCTTCCTGCCTATACGGTTTCATCTTGGAATATCGATCAATTCCTGATATAAAATCAAACAATATAATTATACTGAGCCGGTAGATTTCCAAATAACAGCTTGCGGTTCAGTTCAACTATACTTTTTACGGTCGGCTTCGCGCCGTAAAAACTGTTATTCGTTAGACTCCGTAAGCACTCACGAGATTTGTCGTATGATGAATCACGAGAGAGGTTGGGCTGCTGGCCCAGTAACCGTAGTAAGAAAGGAGTTAGAACAAATGATCAAAGTGAGCGTGTTTTATCCGAATGAAGAAAGCAAAAAATTTGACATGGCGTACTACTGTAATAAGCACATACCCATGGTCCAACAAAAGTTAGGAGCTGCGTGCAAGCGCGTGGCTGTAGAAGAGGGGCTGGGCGGCGCAGAGCCCGGATCACGGGCGACCTATATCGCCATGGGCCATCTATATTTCGATTCAGTAGGGGCATTTCAGAGCGCCTTCGGGCCCCACGCCGGAGCGATTATGGCAGATATCCCCAACTACACCGACATCCAGCCTACAATTCAGATCAGTGAAGTGAAAATATAGTAACGCGGGCACTGTATGCCACCATTGGCAGTTCGTCGGATTGCAGCTTGCGTACTTGTACTTGTGAATAACAGTATAGGTGTCAACCCAGAGCCTAACCCGGTGCTCCAGCCGACTGTTAATCGAAGTGGCTGGACATATCGTTATGCCCTATAAAAAAGAGAGGAGACACTTTATGCAAACAGTGAAAGAAAAAATGATGGAGGTAATAGAATCTCAACCAGACGATGCGTCATATGAAGAGATCATGCGAGAGTTAGCATTTGAGCGTATGGTCGATGGAGGACTTGAAGATTCAAGAAAGGGCCGAGTTGTTACAAATGAAGAAATGCAGCATCGTATTCGCACATGGCAAAGATAAGATGGACAGATGACGCCGGGAAATGGCTTCGAGACATTCACGATTATATTGCTTAAGACAATCCGGCTGCGGCTCAGAGAGTAATTGCTGCGCTTCAAAGCCAGCCGGTTAAGGGTGCCCACATTTTTTAGTACTCATAAACCTTTTCTAGCACCCATTCGTTGTTCTCTTCATCATGCCTTAAAAGGCCAGACAGTCTTTATTCGTTTGCTCGCGCTTGAAGAAAAGGCAACAGGTTTGACTAAGGCTATCACATCCTTATCTAATAAACAAACTAGCGACAGCATGGCCTTCGTTGTCGATCCAGAATCTTTCCATCAGGTGCCTAGCGCGCCATTTTGCTACTGGGTCAGCAATTCCATGAAAGCCTTGTGGAAACGGCAGCCTTTGCTTACAGAATCGGATTGTCGTGTAAATCACGGAATGGCAACCAAACAGGATTTCCGATTCCTGCGTTTTTGGACGGAAGTGTCACCTGAACTTGTTGGACAAGAACGTCGCTGGGTTCTTTATGCCAAGGGCGGCACCTATTCACCATATTATTCGGATGTGCATTTACTGGTTGACTGGGTCCGTGATGGACGTGCAATTCACGAATACCTATGCGATCAGTATCCGTACCTTCATGGGAACACGGACTGGGTTTTACACCCTGAGTGTGATTATTTCTCATCTGGATTAACGTACAGCCGTAGAACGCAAAAAGGATTCAATGCTCGTGTTCTCCCAAGGGGTTGTCGTTTTGACAAGAATGGGCCAACTATAACCTGTTCACTCACTGGAGCGAATCTTTTCACCCTACTTGGATTGATCAACTCAAAAGCATTTCGTTCTCTGTTGGAACTGACCGTGGCTTTCGGTTCATACGAGATTGGGCTGTTAGAGCAGATGCCCATACCTACAGCTCTCTGGGTTGGGAAAGGCAAGATATGTTACAAAACGAGAGAATGCGTGAGAATTTTGCAGAAGCTTGACACAGCCAACGAAGTTAGCCATGCGTTCCAAATGCCTGCGCTCTGTAAGGTGGACGGTTCTCAGATTAGGGATCGCTTGCAGGTTTGGGAAACTGAAGTGGTCGAAGCACAAGCAAGAATGGTTCAATGCCAGGCTGAATTGGACGATATTATCTATTCACTCTATGCTATTTCAATTGAGGATCGACAGGCGTTAGAGCAATCGCTTGGGAATATTGGCGTCGAAGAGCTCATTGCATCGGAAGAGGCTAACGACGATTCCGATAACACCAACCAAACACGAGGAACAATTGATCATCGGCATGTGGTTTCAGACATTGTCTCATATGGGGTAGGAATTGCTATTGGCCGTTGGGATATCCGATTCGCCATGGGCAAATACCATCTGCCTGAACTCCCTGATCCCTTCGACCCACTTCCTGTCTGTCCTCCCGGAATGCTCCAAGGGCCAGACGGTCTGCCCGCAAAGCCCGATGACGTGCCATCGAATTACCCAATCCGCATCGACTGGGATGGCATTCTGGTGGACGATCCTAAGCACCAAGACGACATTGTCCGTCGCGTCCGTGATGTGCTGGAGGTGATCTGGAAGGAGGGTGCCGAGGCTATTGAACGGGAGGCCTGCGAAATTCTGAGTGTGCGGGAACTGCGCGACTATTTCCGCAAGCCCGGAAACGGCGGTTTCTGGGTGGACCATATCAAGCGTTACTCCAAGAGCCGCAGGAAGGCCCCCATCTACTGGTATCTGCGCTCGGCCAAGGGCAATTATGGCCTCTGGCTCTACTACCACCGCCTGGACAAGGACATCCTTTTCAAGGCGCTGCTGAACTACGTGGAGCCCAAAATCCGCCTGGAAGAGGACCGACTGAAGACGCTGCGCGGACGGAAGGAAGCGGCGGGAAGCTCCGGCCGCGAGGCCAAGCAGATTGAAAAGGACATGGACCGTCAGGAGCAGTTCGTCTCCGAGCTGCGCGACTTCGCGGACAAGCTGCGCCGCGCGGCGAATCTTCATCTTGAGACGGACCTTAACGACGGCGTGGTCCTCAACATCGCCCCATTGAGAGAATTAGTGCCCTGGAAAGAAGCTGAGAAGTACTGGGAGGAGCTTATGGAGGGCAAATACGAATGGTCCTCGGTTGGAAAGCAGCTTCCAGAAAAGGGGTTGGTCAAATGAACAGCCGTAATGTTCAGAAACCGAAAGCAGTAGTATTTCTTGGTGCTGGTGCCTCATGTGCAGAAGGCGCGCCCTCGCAAAGTAAGCTCTTTCGGGAATACTTCACCTATTACAATAGTCCGTGGAATCAAAGAGGTCTCCGTCATCGGTGGGATGAGGAACTGGCAATATTTTTCAAAACGTTCTTTGGGATTAACGTTGATGACATGGAGAGTATCAAGTTAGCAAGTTTTCCAACATTCGAGGAAGTTCTCGGAATCATCGAGATTGCCGATTCCCAAAACGAGAGTTTTAAGGGTTGGGACACATCAGAGCATGTCCTCAGGTCTATCGGTTATCAAAAACCACCACTTAAACATATGCATGACATATTGATCTTATTAATAGCTGAAATCCTTGATCACAAGCTTGGGGGACGAGCCGAACATCACCCTCGGCTTATTCAGTCATTGCACGATGCTGACTGGTTACATACTACGTCATTTATTAGCCTCAACTACGATATTCTTTTAGACAATGCTCTGCTGAAGGCTGATGAAGATTTCGGCCTTGACTTGGATTACGCCATTGATTTCATAAATTTTGGCAATGAATGGCGGCAGCCTGATAAGAAAAAGAACATAAAGCTGTTTAAATTGCATGGAAGTTTAAACTGGTTGTATTGCCCGACGTGCAGAACAATCAGGATCACGCCGAAGGAAAAAGGTGTTTGTCATCTCAAATGGAAGCGTGAAGACTGTACTTGCAGCAAATGCGATACCCTTGCAGTTCCTATAGTCATACCACCCACATATTTTAAGGCGCTCTCGAACCTATATCTTCGGCAAATTTGGCATACTGCTGAGCAGGCACTAATGGAATGTGACCGACTCATTTTCTGTGGATACTCTTTCCCTGATGCCGACCTTCACATCCGATACCTGCTAAAGCGCGTAGAAATGAATCGGCAAAGTTCTCCGGAAGTATATATCGTCAATGAGCATAAAGGGAAGGATAAAACTGCACGACAGACGGAGCAGGATCGGCATTTGAGGTTCTTCCTCGAAAAGCATAAGGTCCACTGGACGCGGCTTTCATTTGAGGAATTTTGCATGAATCCGACATCCATTGAAGATTCATCCAAATGGGAAAAATTGGCATAGCAAGAAGGAGGAGCTCATCTTATGGCGTTCCAGACACCAATAACGATAAAAGAAGCTGTAGAGAACGTTCATGCCAAGAAGTACTTGCTTCCGGCCATTCAGAGAGAGGTCGTCTGGGATGATGATCAGATAACACGCTTATTCGACTCATTGATGCGGGACTATCCAATCGGTTCTTTTCTCTTTTGGTATGTGAAAAAGAAAAACGCTGGTAATTACCAGTTCTATGAATTCGTCCGGGAATACCATGAAAAAGATAACTGCCATAATCCAAAGGCCAATGTAAGCGGACAGGATGACATAATTGGAATTCTCGATGGTCAGCAGCGCTTGACTTCCCTATACATCGGCCTCAGGGGTTCTTACGCCTATAAAGAACCGAGAAAGAGGTGGGACAATCCCTTAGCTTTTCCAACTCGGAGGCTCTATCTCAACCTGCTCTCTCCAAGTAAGGGCAACGATCAAAGCGACATGCTGTTCGATTTCGCATTTCTTACGGATCAAGAAGCCAGCCAGAATGACGATGATACTTTCTGGTTCAATGTATCCGAGGTCTTAAACTTCTCTGAACTGTCGGAAGTGAGCGACTATCTGATTGAAAATGGGCTGATGGACACCTCTGATAAGCAAGCTAAGCTATTTGCGAGTAAAACGCTCCATAAATTATGGTCGGTTGTTCACGAAAACAAGGTCATCAATTACTTCCTTGAGAAAGACGAAAGCTTAGATAAGGTATTGAATATCTTCATAAGGGTTAACAGTGGAGGCACCATTTTAAGTTATTCCGACTTGCTGCTATCGATTGCGACTGCTCAATGGGAGCAGCGAGATGCGCGAGAGGAAGTTACTTCATTTGTTGATGAACTTAACAACATAGGCGACGGCTTTAACTTCGATAAGGACTTTGTTCTTAAAAGCAGCCTCTTCTTAAGCGACTTCAGAGACATTGCCTTTAAAGTCGATAATTTCAACAAGGCCAATATGCTTAAGATAGAAGAGCTTTGGGATGAAATAACGCAGTCCTTACGCGCAGCAGTTACGCTGGTGTCAGGCTTTGGATATTGCCGAGATACGCTTACTGCCAACTATGCCATCATTCCGATAGCATATCATCTTAAGAAGATTGGCTTGCCAAAGAACTTTGATGTGGCAAACAAGTTCTCCGAGGACCGTAAAGCAATTCAGAGATGGCTGATTCTTTCACTCGTAAAGCGAGCCTTCGGTGGTACGCCAGATTCGGTACTACGCCCAACACGAGAAGTGTTAAGGGAGAACTCCAACGGATTTCCCTTGGATAGCATTATCGAAAAGTTCAAAAGAACGAACAAGTCGCTCTCTTTTGTAGAGGATGATATCGAAAACATGCTTTACTATCAATATGGTCAAGGCTACACTTTCTCGACGCTTGTCTTGCTCTATCCGTCATTGGATTTTCGCAATAAGTTCCACATCGACCATATTCATCCCAGCAGCCATTTTACACGTGCTAAACTGCGCCGTCGGGGAATTCGGGAAGACGATATCGACTTTTACATGGGGCATGTAAATACACTTCCGAATCTGCAACTTCTGGAAGGCATTCCTAATCAAGAAAAGAACGATACACCCTTCGCAGAATGGTTTGAAGAAAAAGTAGAGGCAAAAGCTGATTACAAAAAACGTCACTATATTCCTGATGTGGATTTTTCTTTGGAGAATTACAAGGAGTTTATTGAAGAACGAAAAATTCTAATCCAAAACCGGCTGCGTGAGCTTCTGGGTGTATAAGAGGACTATTTCGCATGGCACATTTAGTAACAGACTACCTTAATAGCCTCATCTCTAAACAGGTCGAAGACAACGGCCTCGTGGTCTGGTACGACGCGGATGGCGCGTATGCCGGTGCTTTGGCGGCGCTAAACCTGCCCGACACCGCAGTTCTCCGTTATATGGGGAGTTTCATCCAGTTACGCTGGGAAATAGACCAAAAGCATCTCATGGACGGCGAAGGGGCACCGCGCCTAGTGCTTTATGTGCCGATGGCTCAGGACCAGACCCATCATGCCCTCATCGAGCTGGAAGCTGCGGGCGTGATCATGCAGCCCGGCCAGCAGCCCCCGGCGCGCAACACCCGGCTGGCCGTTGTGGCTCGCAACGCACTGAAGGGCGTCCTAACAGATGAGGCGTTAGCTGAAGTGGAAAAACAGGCTGAGGCAGGCAAGTTGACCCTTGCTGAGCTAGATCTTTTAGCTGACAAAGGTCGCCAGCCCTCCGGGGTGCTTGCCCTCATATTCGGCACAGGCAACCCGCAGGAGCTTGCCCTCTCCTTCCTCGTCAGTGACCGACTTGACGAAAATATCACAAAGAAGGATGCGAAACATGAGCAGAGCTTTTGCGGAGAGACTTTGGTTTCGATACGCCTGATAACGCGGCCCTCGCCGAGCTTCGTCAGCGCTTCGCCCGCCATGTGCTGATGACGGATTTTATTTCTGCCCTTGGTGATCTCGTTCCGTCAAAGCTGTCGTCGGTTCCAGTTGCCACCACGCCGGAAACCAGGGATACATGTATAGCCCTGATCCGGACTTGGCGTTTACGCCGGGATACGCGGGAAAGTTATGTGGCCGCCTCCCAGCAGGTGGAGCAGGAATTTGGGTTGGCCGCTTTGCCCTTCGATCCCGAGACGATTGTGCAGGTCGAAACGTTTCCGGCCATTGAGAGGGCTCTTTTGGGGCATGTCGAGAACCGGCTCCTAGAGCATATCGATGGCGACATGCTCACCCTGGCCGAGTCGCGGCTCTCGCGATTCTGGTGCGATGTGGAACCAAGGCTCCAGGCCCGTTGGGCGCTCGTTGCCTCCGCGGCTGAGGTCCTCCTGGAGGCCTATCGAATCGAAAAAGCGTTGAAGAAGGCTCCAACCTCCCTCACTGGTCTAATCAGGGAATACGCCGAGAGCACTCAGCCATGGTGCTTGCTCGACACTTATCATCGCAACATGGAGAGCCGCTGGCACAATTTCGAACCGCGCGGCGATGACCATGACAGCATCGAGAAATTAGTTATCAAAGCCAGACAGCGATATATGGAGGTGGGATCCGAGATCGCTCGGCACTTCCTGAGACAACTTGGGCAGAAGTCTTTAGGCAAGGGAATTGTTCGGCAGCGGGAGGTCTTTGAAACACATGTGAAGCCCGCATTGGACCAGGAAAAAGTCGCCTACGTGTGGGTGGATGCGCTTCGATTCGAGATGGCCAGGGAACTCGCGCGCTTGCTCAAGGATGACTTCAAGGTTGATCTCCAGGCCGCCATAGCATCGGTTCCGACAGTGACCGAGATCGGCATGGCGGCGCTGCTGCCCGGGGCTCAAGGGACTGCCAAGGTTGTGTCAACGGGTGGTGGGAAACTGGCGCTTGAGATCAATGGAACGGTCATCAAGGACCGCAAGGAACGCGTCGCTTTTTTGAAGAAACACACGGGAGTCGAAGTTTTCGATGCCAAGCTGGACAATCTCCTGCCCAAGCCCTCGAAGAAAATCCGGGATGGCATCGCAGAGGCGCAATTGATCCTCGTGACCTCGCAGGAGATCGACGAACTTTGCGAGCAGGACAATATCACGCAGGCCAGGAGGCAGATGGATGGCGTCCTGAATGATTTAAGGCGAGGGATTCGGGTCCTTGTTGACTTGGGCGTCGAACGTATCGTTCTGGCATCCGATCACGGTCATATCTTCGCTGATGAACTGACCGAGGACATGAAGGTAGACTCACCGGGTGGCGATACTTTAGACCTCCATCGCCGTGTCTGGGTGGGTCATGGGGGGAAGGCGGACAACGCCTTTCTTCGTCTGCCTCTTAAAGCACTTGACATGCAAGGCGATTTCGATCTGGCCACACCATGGACATTCGCCTGCTTCAGGTGCAAGGGGGGTGCGAAGGCCTATTTTCACGGAGGGCTGTCACCGCAAGAATTAATTGTGCCGATCATGATCCTCAGCCCGTCTGAGAGACTTTCTTTGAGACCGCCGACTGTGATCAAATGGATGCTCATACCAGGGAGTCAAAAACTTACTACTCGGTTCTTCTCCGTCCAGATCAAGGGCTTTAATACGGGCCTATTTGACATCGAGCCACCAAAGGTTCGTGTTGAGCTGCGCGCAAAAGGGAAGACGGTTTCCCACGCAGTAAGCGCCTCTTACGGATTCGAGGAGGCCACGGGCGATGTTGCTCTTCAGAACGACAAAGATAATCCTAAAGGTATAGCGCCCAACACCGTCACCCTTATGGTCATAGAAGAGCTGGACCAGAAGAGTGTCGGGTTGTACTTGCTTGATGCCGCGACCGGAGCTGAATTGTCACGGCTGGAGAAGATCGAAGTGACCATCGCAATGTAAGGGATGAATAATGCCTGAACTTGATCGCAAATCAACAAGAGTTTTCGCTGGGAAGGTGGTTCGAAAGGACCTCGTCCGGAAAGTGAAGGTCGGGGCGAACGTGCCGGTCTTTGTCCTGGAGTATCTTCTCGGCAAGTACTGCGCCACCGACGATGCGGCCGCAATCGAAGCGGGTCTTCGCGTCGTGAACAACACGATCAGCTCGAACTTCGTCAGGCCCGATGAGGCCAATAAAGCGCAGTCGATGGTCAAGGACAAGGGCAAGCACACTCTGATCGATAAGGTGAAGGTCCGTTATCTCTCAGACGACGACAAGCACTGGGCGGAGCTGGTCAACTTCGGCCACAAGTTCGTCCATGTGCCGGAGCACTTCCTGCGCGAATACGACCGTCTCCTTATGGGCGGCATCTGGGCCCAAATCGACATCCGGCACCAGTACGACGAGGACGCCAAGGGCAAGCGGAGCCCCTTCTGGATTGACAGTCTGAAGCCAATCCAAATCGCCACCTTCGACCTGACGGAGTTCCGGAACTGTCGCCGAGAGTTCTCAGCGGACGAGTGGCTTGACCTGCTCTTGCGAACGATCGGACTCGAACCTAAGTACTTCGACCGCCGGCTCAAGATGCTTTTTCTTGTCCGAATGATCCCGCTATGCGAGCACAACTACAATCTCGTCGAACTTGGGCCTCGCGGGACGGGTAAGAGTTATGCCTACCAGGAGCTTTCACCCTACACGATCCTCCTGACCGGCCCCACGACCGTCCCTAATCTCTTTTATAACGTGGCAACTGGAAAGATGGGGCTGGTAGGCATCTGGGACGCTGTCGCCTTTGACGAGGTAGCGGACCTCCAGAAGATGCAAAAGGAGGTGGTCACGACCCTCAAGACCTACTGCGAATCCGGCACTTTTGCCCGCGGGAAAGACGCCCTTACCGGCATGGCCTCCATAGCCATGTTTGGCAACACCAACCAGGCGGTCGATGTGATGGTGCGCTCATCGCACCTATTCATGCCTATGCCGGAGGTCATCCGTGAGGACATGGCATTCCTAGATCGGCTACATTTCTATATCCCCGGTTGGGAAATCCCCAAGATGCGTGTCGAGTACTTCACCGACCATTACGGGTTCGTGGTTGACTACCTTGCCGAGGCGCTCCGCGAGCTGCGAAAACACAATGTTACTGAAGCGATAGACCGCCACTTCTCCCTGGGGTCTCACCTCAACGCTCGTGATGTGAAGGCGGTTCGAAAAACAGTCTCAGGTTTGGTCAAGCTCATCTATCCCCATGGAGAGATGAGTCGTGAAGAACTTGCTGAGCTCGTCGAACTGGCCGTTGAGGGCCGGCGACGGGTCAAAGAGCAGCTCAAGAAACTGGGGTCCTTTGAGTACCACCAAACATCCTTCTCATACATCGACAACGAAACGCGCGAGGAGAGATTTGTGAGGGTGCCTGAACAAGGCGGCCGGGACATGATCTCCTCCGACCCGCTTGCCCCTGGATCTGTATACACCGCCTCCGTAGATGACCAGGGTAAGGTTGGTCTGTACCGCCTCGAAGTCGGCTGCTCTCCAGGAACGGGCAAACTGAGAATTGCCGGGGGCATCGACGGAACGATGAAAGAGTCCATCCAGCGGGCTTTCGCCTACTTGGCAGCCCAGAAGGTCAAGATAGGCATCTCGCAGCAGGTGGACACAACCGATTTCCATGTCGAAGGCATTGATCTCCTCAGCAACCACGTGCCGTGTGAAGCAGGCGTCGCCCTCATCGTCGCGGTGTACTCCGCCATCAAGAAGCAGTCGGTGCTGGCGGGGCTTGTAATCCTTGGAGACCTGAGCATTCAGGGCAACATTAAGTCGATGCGATCCCTGGCAGAGCCGCTCCAAGTCGCCATGGATAACGGCGCGCGGCGAGCACTGGTTCCCTTGGAGAACAAACGGAACTTCCTGGATGTGTCAGGTGACATCGTCGAGCGGGTCGATCCGATCTTCTTCTCGGACCCCATGACAGCGGCCATGAAAGCCCTGGGGATGACGTAGATGTGTTTGGATTGGGAATTGGCTGTAAGGTTTTGTCGGATAAACGGGCCTGTTAACCATGGCGGTAGTGCTCACGATCTGGGCTCCCTTTTTGTCGGAGTGGTCTCAAACTTCTGCCCGTTTCGGATCACACCAGTTCACGCTGAAAGCCCCGTGGCTGCGTCATCCAGATTCGATATTCTCGTCATGCTGCGGAAGCCGACGACGAAATGAAAGGAAGATAGGCGATGAGCGAGGCTTTTTGCTTGTCTGATTATCAGATACGCATCGGCAATGAAGACGTCATAGAGCGGCACCTGCATGGCATATTGAGCGATGACCCTGAGAGTGGCGAGAACCAAGAAAAGGCTAAAAAGGAACTCGATGAACTCCTCAAGGAAATGCGCGTCCGGTTCGGCACAATCATCAAGACCGACAACGTCTCATTTTTGCTCGGAGCCGGTGCGTCCCTGGCTGTCGGAGGTGTATCTCTTGCCAATATACCGAAGCCCCTTGAGAAGGCACTTCTCGACAAAGCAAGCGAGGAGCAGAAAGGGAAAACAGCCCCCGGCTGGATAGCTCTTTTCTACAAGATCGCTTCAGTCCTTTCCCAAGGTGACTTCTCGTTTGACAGCCGTTCCCAACTTTTCCAGTCGACCGAAGAGAAGGACATTCCCGCGATTGGCTTGAACCTTGAAGCCTGTCTCAGTCAGTTGCATACATGGTATGCCGGAATGCTCGACGCGACTGAGACGTTGAAACTGACGGGAGGCTCCGAGCTGACAATCGTCAAAACCGATTTGGCCCGTCTGATCAAAGAGATTACTGGCTCTTTAATGATTCTCCTTAACCTGCCTAAGTCTGGCTTGGATGAGCCTCTTCGGAGTCATAGGAAATTCATCAAGAAGATCCTCACCCGCCCGCTCAACCTGCGACGGGCGAATCTTTTTACTCTCAATTATGACACATTGATTGAACAAGCCGGAGATGCCGAAGGATCGGTTCTTGTCGACGGATTTGTGGGAACACTGCGTCGTGTTTTCAGGCCCGAGTCCTACGATATAGATTTCTATTTTCCCGCGCAGACCACTGAAGGACGGGTTCACCGATTTGATCGGGCCCTTCACCTTTATAAGCTGCATGGCTCAATCACCTGGCATCGCTGCGAACTGGATTGGGAGAATCCCTTCGGCCTTTATGCGACATTCTATAACCAGGAGTGCCACACAGACGATGTCCTGATCTATCCATCTCCACTGAAGTACGGCCAGGCGCTGGGCATGCCGTATTCCGAGCTGTTCCGTAGGTTTGGAAACGCGATTGCACAACCCCAATCAGCGCTGTTTGTGATTGGTTATGGCTTCGGAGATGACCACGTCAATGCATTGATCCGACAGGCGCTTGCCATTCCGAGCTTTACTCTTGTTGTGGTGGACCCCGATCCGAAGAGCGATTTCGTTTCTAAACTGGAGAAGCTCGAAGATGAACGCGTCTGGATTGTCAAGGGCTGGGAGTTAGGGACATTCGAAAGTTTTGTTACGAAGCTTTTGCCGGACTTAAGAGAAGAGGAAATCGACGCCAAAGTGATGAGAACCTTCAAGGGGCTATCGTTGCCTTCCGGGCGAAAGTCGGATGATTCCGAGGAGGACAGCGATGGCAAGTGACCATGAAATTGGCCGGGTCGTCGCGGTTGACACTGCCCAGGTGACGGTTGAGTTGAACCGGGACCTAAAAGCACTGACTCGATCTACCTATGAAGGAACGCTGGAAGTCGGGCGAATCAACTCGTACATCATAATCCCTGTCGGTGCGCGGCGGATCGTCGCCATGGTTACCCGTGTTTTATTGACAGAGGAAAGCGAGTTGAAAGCCGACAAGACCATGGTGATGCTGCCTTCCTCCCGAAGGTTGATGAAAGCAACAATGATCGGAACCATTGACGAGGGTAGGTTCCGTCAGGGGATCAATCTATTCCCGGTTCTTGATTCGCCGGTTCTCATCACGACGCGAAAGGACCTCGACGCTATATTCGGCAAGTCTTACGAGCAGCAGGATAAATCGTCATCAGATGACCCAGGGTTTTGCATTCCGATTGGCCGATCCGCTGTTTTCCCGGATTACGACATCAAGATCGATCCAGATGCGTTCTTCGGGAAACATGTCGCCATCATCGGCAGCACCGGCTCCGGAAAGTCCTGTACCATTGCCACCATCATTCAGTCGATTATCCATCAGGCATCGGTCAAGCAAACGCGGTTCATCATCCTCGACACCAATGGAGAATATCGCACGGCCTTCCAGAAGCAGAATGCGGACGGGGCGTGGGCTGATGCCGATGCTGCTTTCAAGGCGCTCTATATACCAACTGACCCCGCAGAGAAAGACAAACTCGCTATCCCTTACTGGTTCATGGATTCTGAGGATTTCGTCCGTTTGTTCAGGGCATCTCCCGGCGTGCAAAGACCTGTACTGCTTAACGCTTTGTCGTCGGCTCGTGACTCCGAGGAAGGTGCCGAGAACTGGCTCCATGTGCGAGAAAACATCATCAAAGAATGTAACCGGATACTTGGGCTATGTTCTGGTACTGAGACTAAAGACGCCAAGTCCATCCGGCAGCTATCTGATGGTTTTCTTGAATACATTACAGAACAAGCAGTCGAACAGCAGCTTGCGATTCTATTCACTCATTACTCGGATGTTACAGCGGTAAGCCTAAAAACCGTCTTTGAAGGTGTTAAAGAAATAACACGGGATGGAATCAAGGACGAAGGGGGAAAATACGAATCCTACGCAGCAATAGATGTGAACAAGCGAAGACGCATTGAGGAGTTGATCAAACCGCTGTTGGGGGCGTTATCTCGAATTCCAGAAAACAGCACCGCACTCAGCACAGCATCGGCAGATTGCCCGAGGTTTTTCAGTAAGAGCGAATTTCGCTACCGGTATCTTGAGCACGCCATGACTCGTGATGAAGCAAGCTCATCGCGTGCCCGTGACAATTGCTCCACAATGCTCATGCGTATTTACCGGTTACTGGAAGACTCCCGTTTCGAATTCATGTTTGGACCTACTTGTTCTGAGTGGCCATCTGTTATTTACGCCCTCGCCACCTTTATGCGTGACATTCTGGGCGCTGAATGCTGTACATCCAAGGGACTTACTGGCACGGATGCCTGCTCAGAAGACCAACTACCTTTTTATGACCGCCAGCGACGTGGCGCAGCTCTGTCAAACGTTGTAATCATCGATTTGAGCCTCCTTGCTTCAGAGGTCCTTGAGAATGTAACAGCGCTCATTGGACGTCTTATTCATGAATTCTTGCAACGATTGAGCGATCCGCTTAGTGGAGTCGGCCGCGGGGAGTATCCGGTCGTTCTCATTCTTGAGGAGGCACAGAACTATATCCGCGAGGGCAGAAGAATGGAGGAGGATTCCATCTCGAAGCTTGTCTTTGAGCGCATCGCCCGAGAAGGCAGAAAGTATGGGTTGGGATTGGTTGTCGCTTCCCAACGCCCAAGCGAATTATCAAAGACAGTTCTCTCGCAGTGCAATAGCTTCATTGTCCATCGCCTGCAGAATCCTGAAGATCTGCGCTACTTCCGGGAAATCGTGCCCGGCATCTACGGACAGCTCCTCGATCAACTTCCAGCTCTTGCCCCTCGAAGTGCATTGGTGTTGGGAGAGTGTGTTCAAGCCCCCGCATTGGTTGAGATACGAGAAGCCAGCCCTGTTCCAAAAAGTAAAAACCCGAAGTTTTATCGAAGCTGGGCCCAAGAGGAGAAGCAACCTGATTTTGAAGCCGTATGTGAAAGGTGGGAGGGTAAGCAACCTGTCTGCACCACTCCTGCCGATCAGCCTCCTATTACTCCAGAGAATGGCGGTGGCGCGAAATGACGAAGAGCTTCAACCCCGTCTTTACGATCACCAATCGGATCACTGCCGGGCTGACCCGTATTGAACGGGCCCGGGGGTTCCTGGAGGCCGCGACACTTTCCGAGGTCTGGGTGCGTGAGATGGGCCGTCGCGCTTTGATTCTGGAAGCCCATCACACCACGCACATCGAGGGGACGCGCTTGACCCTGGAGCAGGCTGAGCGGCTGCTTGCTGGGACCCCGGTTCCCGAGGCCGATCCCGATGACGTGCGGGAACTGCTGAACTACAAGAAGGCGTTCGAGTTCGTCTCCGAGTACCTCGAAGACGGCGGCCCGATCACCGAGGGGCTGATTCGGGAAATCCACAAGCGTCTCGTCGAAGGTGTCCGGGGCGGTGCCGCGGCTCCAGGCGAGTACCGAAAAATCCAGAACTACGTGGTCAACTCCGTCACCGGAGAGACGGTTTACACGCCGCCTCCCGCGCACGATGTGCCGATTATGATGGCGGAGCTGGTGGACTGGCTCAACCGGGAACAGGAGGTCCATCCCGTGTTGGTGAGCGGCGTCTCCCAATTCCAGTTCGTGCATATCCACCCGTTTCTGGACGGCAACGGCCGGACGTCCCGGCTGCTTTCCACCCTGTGCCTCTATCGGACCGGATACGACTTCAAGCGGCTGTTCACGATCAGCGAATACTATGACCGGAACCGGCCCGCCTTCTACCTGGCCATCCAGAGCGTCCGCGAGCGCGGCATGGACATGACGGGCTGGCTGGAATACTTCGTCGAGGGGCTGACCACCCAGCTTGCCGAGGTCAGGGAGCGCGGGGAGCAGGCCATCCGCCGGGACGTGCTCGTCAAAGAGCACCGACTTTCGGACCGCCAAGCCAAGGCCCTCGGCCACATCCTAGAGCACGGTAGCCTGACCATCCAGGATTTCGAACGCCTGTGCCCCGAGGTCAACAGGCGGTCTTTGCAGCGGGACCTGAAAGCAATGGTGGACCGAGGCTTGGTCGTCACCGAAGGTGAAACCCACCATCTGCTCTACCGCCTGGCGGGGCCGCGTTGATCTTTGCGACAGGTTTGCGACAATGTTTGCGACACGTTCACGACATCCTTTGTGACACGTACAGAGGCGCTGGGACCGGGGAAATCGAACTTGATGCCGCTTCTGGTCGGACGGAGTCAGACACCCCCCGCAAAGCGGGTGGCTTGATGAGTAGGACTGCCTCAAAGGCAGTCATCCCAAATTCCCTAGACGCCGCGCTAAAGCGCGTCTTTGTTAACCTTAAAAGCGGTCGCCTGA
>DSCZ01000026.1 GCA_011048855.1 Desulfobacteraceae bacterium
CCGTGCCATAGTCCCCGGTGATCGCGTCAACCTGGGAACCGCCGGCACTGTCGAAGGTCAGGGTGTACTGGTTGATCGTCCACTGCGCCGTCACCGTCAGGTCCTCCGCAGGCATCGTCGCCGGCACTCCGGGTTCCCAACCGGTAAACGTGTAACCCTCGCGCGTCGGATCCGCAGGCACCACAACCTCCGTGCCATAGTCCCCGGTGATCGCGTCAACCTGGGAACCGCCGGCACTGTCGAAGGTCAGGGTGTACTGGTTGATCGTCCACTGCCCCGTCAGTGTCAAGTCCCCGGCAGGCATCGTCGCAGGCACTTCAGGTTCCCAACCGATAAAGGTGTAGCCCTCGCGCGTCGGATCCGAAGGCGCCGTCACCGCCGTCCCATAGTCCCCGGTGATCGCGTCAACCTGGGAACCGCCGGCACTGTCAAAGCTGATGGTGTACGCGTTCAAGCTGAAGTTCGCTGTCACCGTGCAGGCTTCGGTAATCGCACCGGTGGTGTACGTTTCGCCGTCAAGGCTCCCGCCGCAACCGCTCACTTCCGCGATGCTGTAACCTGCATCAGGAGTGATGGTGAAGGAGGCTGTTTCACCATGGTCGACCGTCAAGGTCTCAGGATAGATGACACCCCCCATGCCTGCTTCAGCCGTCACCGGGTAAGACAAGGGGATAAAGCTGAACTCCACCGAGCAGTTTGCAGTTAAAGAACCCGTTGAGTAGGTATCGCCATCCCATGTACCAACCGGACAGGTGCCGCCGACCAGGGGACTGGTTTCGTAGCCTGTATCAGGTGTCACGGTGAAACTCGCCTCGGAACCGGGTTCGACAATCTGCATTGCAGGATCCACCCCACCGCCGATGCCCGCCGGAACGGTCCCACTGATTGACAGGCTCACCGGGGGAGCAATCCGTTGTCCGGAAACCCGCTGAAGCACATACACCACTTCCTCCAACCCTGTTTTGCCGTCTCCGCTGATGTCTTTCAGCAGAGGGATTTCCGGAGGCAGCCCGCTCAGCATCTTTAATAATGAAACAGCGTCCTCCAGGTCGGGGACCGGGATAAACGAATAGGCATACCGATTCTCCACGCCGTCATAAACCACCAGGGTGGACGTTTTTAAAGGGTTGAGCACGAAGAAAGTGCCCAGATGAAAACTGCCGTCCGCCGCTGCAAAACCAGCGGCAACCCGTTCATGATTTTCGTCATAAAGGGCTACTGTCAGGTAGTTTTCCAGGTCGGATCGATTGTCAGTAACAGCACCCGGCCCACCGGTGATCCCCCGGAGGCCGAAATGAATATGCTCCGGGTGCAGCATGGGGGCTTCCTCATCCACAGGGGGAACAAACAGCGAAAGAGGCCCGCCCATGCAGACCTGGATCGGCTCACCCATGGAGTTTGTAAAGGACCGATCATCCCCGCATTGGACATAGGTAGGCTCCCATTCCGCCGCGGGGACCTCAACCGCCTCGAAGTGGATCCTCAACAACTCACCGTCCAGAAAACGTCCCGGCGGAGGAGCATTAAACTCGAAGGCAATATGATCCGAAAAAATTTCATGTTGGAGTGCCTCTGAAAACTCAGGGTGGATATAGTCAACCTGGACCGGCACCAGGTTGGCAGGGTCGTATTCAATTTTCCACGAGCCGGACATAACGTCAACAATTGGCTCCTCGGCACTCATAGTGACGATCTTGCCGCCGCCAGGTAAAATCGTATTGTCGTCATAAATACTTGTCGGTTCATCCGGACTCCCCGGTCCATCCGGTCCATCCAGCCGAACGATGGCGTCCATCTCGGTTTGCTTGCACTTTACATACACCCTTGGGCTTTTGGTATCGGTGTCTTCAACACGTACAAAAACATAGGTGCCGCTTTCTCCGCTTTCACCGGCAGGACCGTAGAGCTCGCATCCGGCATCCTTGATCTGGCAATGCAGGGTATACTCCACGACAATCTTGTCATCCTTTATCCAGAAGAGGCCTGACTTTCGATCCAGCAGGTCGTCGCCGTCCCTGAAAAGGGTGTCATAGTCCCACAAATCGATTGTGGTATCGATTGCGTCGGAGTTGTCTTTATCGACGGGCAGCTGAATGGTGGCGGTTGCAGTAGCGGTACCGCCACAGGGGATGGGGTTGGGAGAAACCGTGAGATCGATCGAGACGATGTCGAAAGCGTTTCGAGCCTGCACCGGAGCCCCAAAACAGAGCAACAAGAAGATGGAGGCTACGGTTACCGTTAACAACCTCTTTTGCACATGCGCCATTGTTGCCATGGTATCCCCCCTTGTAATTAGAGCATACAGGCTTTATCTATTTTGGAAAACCTTGGATTTTTTGACAAAGCAGTCATGGTAACGAGTCTATATTCTTGGTTAGAGGTATGCTAACATAAAGGTCATAATTGTAAAGGAATTTTTGCATCATTCATAGGAGAAACATAAGCATTATCTGAAAAAATTAGGCAAAGGCACCATTTACGGATGGAAGCTAAGAAACCATTTGAAAGAGTCGATACAATGTCAAATATTTCATCACGCTTCCTAAATTACGGGAGTTCATGGAAAGTTGCATCGGTCAACCCGTCCATTAACAGAAAAGAAGTCAGCCTGACAGCTATAATTTCAGCAGCGTCACTTTGAAGGAAAACCTCGAGATGCGGATGCGCCGCAAGCAGGCGCGATGTGACTTCAGCCCTTTCGACCGGTTTCGAAAGGGGTTCATAAACCCCGGATGCCGTCAACGCCCTGGTCTCGCCTCTCCTCGTTTTCCCATGGGTTTCCCGTGTGTCCACCAGCAGGCTGACCGCGGGATTCTGAGATAAATTGCGGAACTTTACCGAATCCCTGAAGGTGACCATGTATACATGGCGGGCGGCATGGTCGCAGACATAAGCCATCAGCGAGCAGTGGGGCTGATCGCCGGCGGTCGTCGCAAGCACGCACATGTCGTGTGTGCGCAGCAATTCCCGGATGGTCTCCAGCATGAATAATTCCTTTCTATTCCCAGGCCTCCACCGAGAGGAAAATCAATCTCATATTGAAGACCTCTGACATCCTTCCGGTGACCGGATCTGGTCCCAAACTCACCTTCGATATTCCTCATGGGAAAATCAAACGGTGGATTCAGGGGTGGGTTAGTGTTTCCTTTTATCATGTCTTTGCTCTATAATTTGAAGAAAATCATCCGCATGTCAATAGACACATGATGTCTGCAAACAAAATTTTCAACCGATCATAATTCAACACCCACAGGAGGCAGGATTTTATGATGGATAAAAGACCGGTTTTGGTCACAGGGGCCACAGGCTACGTGGGCGGGCGCCTGGTGCCGTTGCTGCTTTCAAACGGGCATCATATCAGGGTGGTGGGCCGATCGGTTGCAAAATTGAAGTGCCGCCCGTGGAGCAACCACCCCCTGATCGAAACGGCTCAAGCGGATATGCTTGACGAGGCGGCGCTCGCCGAAGCCTGCCGGGGCTGCCGTACGGCATTTTACCTGGTGCATTCCATGAATCCGCGCCACAGGAACTTCGAAAAAGTCGACCGCCGGGCTGCCGCAAACATGGCAAAAGCGGCCGCGCTCGGAGGTCTCGATCAAATCATTTATCTAGGAGGACTTGGCGGTGACAATCCCGCGGCAAGCAAGCACCTGCGCTCTCGAACCGAGGTGGCGGAAATTTTGGGAGCCGGCCCGGTGCCGGTGACCTTTTTACGGGCCGCGGTCATCCTGGGCGCCGGCAGCGCATCCTTTGAGTTGATCAGGTATCTCGTTGAGCGGCTGCCGGTGATGATAACACCGCGCTGGGTTACGAACCCCGTTCAGCCCATCGCCGTCCGGAACGTCCTTGCGTATTTGAAGGGGTGCCTGGAAAATCCGGATCTCACCCGCGGGCGCACGTTCGATATCGGCGGCCCGGATGTATTGAGCTACCGCCGTTTGATGGAAATTTATGCTGAAGAGGCAGGGCTTTCCCGCCGTGTTGTCATCCCGGTGCCGGTGTTGACACCGCGCCTGAGCTCCTACTGGGTCAATCTTGTAACACCCGTCCCCTTTTCGCTGGCAGGGCCTCTGATCGAAGGTCTAAGCGTTCCGGTCGTCTGCAAAGAAGACAGCATCCGAAGCATCATTCCCCAGCATTTGATCTTCTGTCGGGATGCGATCCGTTACGCCATCGAAAGCACACGCAGCGGGGGTGTCGAAACCTGCTGGAGCGATGCAGGGCCTGTGGAGGTGCCGGAATGGCTGGATTGCAATGATGCGTCTTTTGCAGGAGGAACGCTTTTTGAGTGCGGCTACAGGGTGGTGATCCAGGCTCCGGCCTCTGATATCTGGAAGCAGGTGTCTTCTATCGGAGGTGCCAGGGGGTGGTACTTCGCCGACCGGCTCTGGGCGCTTCGAGGCGCCATAGACCGAGCCATAGGAGGCGTAGGGCTCAGGAGGGGCCGCCGCAGTCCGCTGGAGATCCGCTATGGCGACTCGCTCGATTTCTGGCGGGTCATGGAGGTTTCGCCTGAAAAACGGCTGCGTTTGCTTGCGGAGATGAAACTTCCGGGAGAGGCGATGCTGGAATTCCGGCTGGAAGCCCTCGGAGAAGACCGTAGTCTTCTTGAGCAATTCTCGCAATTCCGCCCTAAGGGCCTGGCAGGCATCATCTACTGGTATACCCTCTATCCTTTTCATAACTTGATCTTCAGGGGTATGCTCAACGGCATTGCCCGGTCGCTCGCCCGCCCCATTGTGGTCGGACCTGAAAGGTTCACCCCTGCATCCAGGGCGGGAAGCTGCAGAATCGGTAAATAAAAAAAGGAGACAAAGATGCTGGTCGACCTTCAGGGCCAGATCGAACGGGTCACGTACACGAACGACGAAAACGGTTACACGATCGCCAAAGTGAGGATCTATGGCCGAAGGGACCTGGTCACAATCGTTGGGAACCTGATGTCACCCACCCCTGGAGAGATTATCCGCATGCGAGGCGAGTGGACCAATCATCCAAGATATGGGGAACAGTTCAAGATCGTCAGGTATAAATCAATGGTTCCCGCCTCGGTATACGGCATCGAAAAATATCTCGGCTCGGGCTTGATCAAGGGCATCGGACCCGTGATGGCCAAGCGGATTGTCAAGGTGTTCGGAAAAGACACCTTTGAAATCATAGAAAATGAAATCGAGAAGCTTTCTGACGTCCACGGAATCGGGAAAAAGCGGATTGGGATGATAAAAAAAGCCTGGGACGAACAAAAAGAGATCCGCGAGGTCATGGTATTTCTTCAAAGCCACGGAGTCAGCTCTGGGTATGCGACAAAGATATTCAAGCAGTACGGCGACTGCTCGATTGAAGTGGTGAAGGAAAATCCCTACAGGCTAGCGATGGACATCTTCGGAATCGGGTTCGTAACCGCCGACCGCATTGCCGAAAAACTGGGCTTTCCGAGAGATTCAGAGCTCCGGGCAGAAGCGGGAATTCTTTACGTCCTGAACCAGTTCTCCGAGGAAGGCCACGTCTATTACCCCCACGACCCACTTATCGATAAGTGCGCGGAAGTCCTTGATATCGAAAAAGAAATAGTAAAAACGGCCCTTCGCTCCATTTCAGCACAAAAAAAGGTCGTGATCGAGGATATCAATCAAGAGGCCGGCGGAAAGGCCGTCTATCCGGCAAAATATCATGTCTCCGAAACCAGTGCCGCCGCGAGGATCAAAACCCTTTCAGAAGGTCTTAAATCCATCAGGTCGGTCAACTCGGAAAAGGCCGTTCAATGGGTCCAGGGTCGGCTTTCAATCAACCTTGCGGAAAAACAGGTAGAGGCTGTAAAAAAAGCTATAGAGAACAAATTCATGGTGATAACCGGCGGGCCCGGGACCGGTAAAACCACCATCATAAACGCAATTTTAAAAATTTTCTCGGTGCTGAAGATCCGGGTGCTCCTTGCAGCCCCTACCGGAAGGGCCGCGAAGAAAATGACCGAAGCCACCGGCTACATGGCAAAAACCATCCACAGGCTTCTTGAATACTCAATTCAAAAAGGCGGCTTTCAGAAAAACGAAGAGCATCCTCTTGATTGCGACCTTCTGATACTGGATGAAACCTCGATGATCGACATTATTCTTATGCACCATCTCCTGAAAGCCGTCCCGCTGCATGCAACCGTTATCCTGGTCGGCGACGTGAACCAGCTCCCCTCTGTCGGTGCCGGGAACGTGCTTAAAGACATCATTGGATCAGGTGCCGTTCCCGTAGTAGAACTGAAAGAAATTTTCCGCCAGGCGAAGGAGAGCCTCATCATTGTCAATGCCCATAGAATAAACAACGGCATTGTCCCGCCGCTCAAGTCATCCAGGGAAAAACTGGAGGATTTCTATTTCATCGAGCAGGAAGACCCGGAGGAAGTTCTCAAAACCATTTTGGATCTCGTGAGACGGAGGATTCCAAGCAGGTTTGATTTCGACCCCATTGAAGATATTCAAGTCCTGAGCCCGATGCACAAGGGGACGGTCGGGGCAATGAGATTAAACAACGAACTCCAGAAAGAGCTCAACCCATCAGGGTGTGAGCTTACCAGGGGCGGCAGGGCTTTCCGCGTGATGGACAAGGTGATGCAGGTACGAAACAATTACGACAAGGAAGTGTTTAACGGGGATATCGGCAGGATCACCAGAATCGATCCGGAAACCCAGGAAGTACTCATTTCCTTTGAAGGGCGGGAGGTTTCCTACGAATACATGGACCTTGATGAACTCATCCTGGCCTATGCCGTATCCGTGCACAAATCCCAGGGGTCGGAGTACCCCGCCGTCATTATACCGCTTCTGCCCCAGCACTATGTCCTTCTTCAAAGAAACCTTTTATACACCGCAGTGACCAGGGGAAGGAAGCTCGTCATCATAGTCGGATCCAAAAAGGCTCTTGGAATCGCCGTCAAAAACAACAGAACTGAAAAAAGATACACCTACCTGAAAAATCGGCTTATTTCACCGACACAGGCACCTTCTATGGGATCTTTGTAATCTTGATCAATACCTTAAAACAGCGGCAATGGGCGCACGATCAGGCACATGTTCCGGTTCGACGGCATAAACGGTCCCCCCGTTCAAAATGGACTGGACGGCCGCCGCGTCAAGTAGATCCTGGTCACCGGGCTTAAGGTCCCCGTTTACATAGACCGTATTCGCATCCGGATCAAAATAGCCCCAAACCTGAACACCTACCGCCACAAACAGCACATCCACCTGCCCATGATATGCCGCCAGCACAGCTTCCTTCACATCTGTCGTCGTCTGCCCGGTGCCGGCCAGCTGCCTGTATCTTGATACCGCTTTTTCACGCGACTTTGAAAAGATGGGTTCCAAAATAGGCCAAGCCAGCGCATGCAGTTCTTCCGGCTTCAGCTCCTCTGGATTGCCGCGAATCCCCTCCACCACTCGATGCGGGTATGACGTTGCCTCTTTAAATATCGGAAAGAGAAACTCGACTCCGGCTGGAACTATGGGGGATTCGTCTCCTGCGAAAAGAACGGCCAATTCTTCGTCAATGGTACGGAACCATTTCAAAATTCTTTCCTTTTCCTCCTCCCTGGCGTCATGGCCATGGAACATCGCCGCACGCTTCCCGGATCCCCCCGATGTGCCGGTGTGAAACTGAAGCTGTCTTTCGAAACTTTCATATTGGAACGCCTCGGCCATGCTCTTGGGCATATCCCCCAAATCCACTTCGTCGACTGTTTGCCTGGTGCCTTCCAACAGCCTGACCTGGTTCTGACTGAGCGCCAGGATGTAGAAATGACCGTCACTTGTAAAAAGCGGAAGCAGCGGCTTTACATGAAAACAGTCGGAGATCACAACGAGCTCTTCAAATGAAAGGGGAAGTCGGTAAACGCGGCATTCCTCGGAATTGACGAATACCGCCAGACCATCGCTCTGATGCCGCCAGAAAGCCTGGTCCTTCAGCAGTCTCCGGGCCGGTTTCAGCATCTCGCGTCCGTCCGAGGAACGTACGCCCTTGGACTGCAGGCGTACATCGACCTGGTCAAGCAGATTCCTGAAACGAATTGGGTCTTGCTCAGTCTCTCTCCCCCGCCGATGGGTCGGCATAAACAGCGAGACGCACCAGTCGGGGTACCGGCCTGAAAAACTCTTCAACTTCGCCATGCTTATGATGTCCATAAAGATCCTCCCCTTTTGAAGTTTGTTATGGTTCCTGCGTTTGATTGTAGCCCAAGATCAAATTTTCCGCCATGAAAACGAAAGCAAAGGGATACCCGGAAGGAATGAGAAATCTGCCTGGAACCAACACCTGGTCGATCCAGATCAAACACCCCCATAAACATGGTCATTTATCTCCCCATTTAAGCCCTTCTTCAACGATTGGAACAAAGCACATCCCAATCAAGCATTTTACCTGTCCTATTGACAATCAACCCCAGGTCCTGGAGGCGAATAATCATTGCCTGTCTTGATACGTTAGAGAAACCTCCGGCTTCACACATGGCCGTGGCGATATACGGCCACTGTTCGGCAAAGGCTTCACAAGAGGAATCTTCGACGGCGTCTCTTTCACGTTTTATCACAACGAACGGAGCACCGCAGATCCGATGAAACGCCTCTTTCACGTGTTTTTCAGGCATCAGAAGGCAGGAAGCGAAATAATCCGCCTGCCATTCGACAGGCTCTCTGGAATTTAATTCCTTGCTTACAATCGCATCATTCCCCGGCCCGTCATACCGACTGGAATCCACGTAGCGCCGGTGTAGGACCCAGTGGCCGGCCTCATGGGCACAGGTAAAAACAAGCCGCCCCTCGGAGCCTTGCTCGAAAAGTCTTTCGTTGATTAGAACACGTTTTGATTTCGCGTAGGTTGCACCCAAAACGTCTCGAATCCCGAGAATTTTCTCAAGTTCTACATAGTGGATTTCTAGACCCAGGGAGCGTTCAATTATCTCCTCAACCGGTATCGGTGGACTGATCGTATAGCCGGCCCTGCGCTGAAAATCTTCCACCAGGGCCTCTGCCTTCCTGGCAATGGCTTTCTTGGACATCCAGGGGACTTTCATTTTCTCCACTCAACCT
This sequence comes from Desulfobacteraceae bacterium, assembly GCA_011048855.1. The sequence goes on from DSCZ01000026.1 coordinate 9,069, forward strand.
GGTTTCAACAGCGTCTTTTCGCTTTACCGGTGAATGTTACTTCAAAGCTGGAGCTGATTCAATATTCTTCACCTCCAGCAAGCATGGTTCCATCTCCCCGGTTGATCCAATACAGAATTTAAGACCGGTTTGCTTCAAGACTCCCTCTTACTTGCCAGAATTTGTTTTAGAGCATCTTCTGCTCTGCCGTGAAATTCCAGATATCCGATGCCCTCGTTCCGCATCGCCTGGAGCATGTTTTCCCCGAACTCTCCCGCGGAGATAAAGGTGACCCCCTTCCGGGCAAGGAAAGCCACCACCGAAGGCCCAGATCTTCGCCTGTCCGACCTATGGGGGTTTTCAAGGGTTTCCAGCAGCCTGCCCGACCGATCGAATATCAGGAAATAAGGGCTGCGGCCGGCCGCCTGGCTCACCTCTGCGGCAGGGGTCTTTCCCTCCACGGCTATTGCGATTTCACCTTCCACCTCCGCATGAACAAAGGCTGCCGTACCAAGGATAAGGGTTAAAATGGACAATCCAATTCTTTTCATTTTTATGCCTCCTTTCCATATCTCGTTCTTTTCCTTAAGACTTTTGCGCTTTGCACATACCTGTGCGCCTGGCGGATTTACCCGGCGGTTTCGCAAGTCTTGCATGAAAATCTCTTACAAAACCATATGTATCATAACTTTTTACAGGTCATCAAGGTTGACGGCGTCGGTATCGGTATCGGCTGTTTTTCAGGTCTTTGTTCGCCCGCCGTCTTAAACGTTTGCAGGAGCGACGTCCCCGTCGCGAAATCCTCTTGCCCGGTTAAATACCCCGTAGGGGTCCCTGAAATAAAAATTCCGGGGTTGACGGGCCACGAATCCGAAGACTATATTGTCGAATCGATTGTTTAACCCGGCCTGTCCTCGGTCGCGATCGAAAAAATGACCGGCGGCGAAAACGCCTGTCGAAGATCTCTAATGTCGAAAAGGATTGGATATGAAAATAGCGATAGGTTCCGACCACGCCGGATTCAAGTACAAAGAAAAAATCAAATGGTTCCTTGCCGAAAGAGGTCATACGGTTGATGATTTCGGCACCGATTCCGAGGAGCCGGTTGATTACCCTTTATTCATACTTCCCGTAGCCAAGGCTCTTTCACGGGGAACCTACCACAGGGGAATTGTCCTGGGCGGCTCTGGAAACGGTGAGGCAATAGCCGCCAACAGGATCCCGGGAATCCGCTGCGCCCTGTGCTGGAATATCGAAACGGCCCGTCTTGCAAGGAGCCACAATGACGCCAACATGCTCTCTCTGGGCGCCAGGTTGATTTCAATCGAACAGGCCATGGAAATCGTCGACACATGGCTTAACACCCCATTTGACGCAGGGCGCCATCTAAGAAGGATCGGGCAGATAGACCAGGAAACATGCGCGGATAGGGATGGCCCCGAAAGTCACGAAGGTCCGCCCCGACCGCCCGGAAAAACCATGGCTGCAGAGGGGTCCGGAAAGAGGACAAAAAAGTCAGAAAATTACGACCTGTTGATCTCTTTCCGTTCCATTAAATATATGGAAGGAAAAAATTCCCTGGAATTTGAAGTCGAGCCCAGCATGAAGAAACCTACAGTTGTTCATGTCCCGTCTCCGGAATCCTGGAAAGCGGAAGTTCCAGCGTGGGCGACGGATAGACGCACCGAAATACTGGAGCGTATCAAACCGAAATGCTCCCATCTTGACTGGGAATGGAAGGAACATTGATACTCCGGGCAACGAGCTGTTCTGAAACCATCGAGTCGCGTTCCCTCTGATAATTTGGACGCTCCATGACCTCATCTTTATACTGAACGTGATTTCCGGTAAAGGATGTCTATTTCACGGCACGCGAGATCGAACCCGTATCGAAAAAAATAAGAAGCAGCCAGCCTCCCGGCGAAGGTCCGCCCGGTCTCAAACGCGACTTTTCCGGCAGAACCCCTCGACAGCCACCTTGCAGCCTTCACCGGCACGCGGAGTCCGCTGTATATACCTCTGACCGATCGAAAGGTCCTGCCCAGCAGCGCCGCGGCGTCTCCTTCGGCCAATTCACGAAAACCGAGAACCTTCTCCAGCCTCACACCAAGAACGGCACGTATCATGGATTTTCGCTCGAGTCTTGAAAGCTCCAGCAGCCATGTACTCAACCGCTCCACCAAAGCTCCAAAGGATGCCTCCTCGATCGGATTCCGGGCGGTTGGAAACTGGTCCGACGCAAAAACCAGCGCGGCCCGCTCCACCGCCCTTCGCCAGCGGAGCCCCCAACGGCCGAGGTCGAAGGAATCCTTCACACCCGGCAGGCCTCGCCTGATATCCTGGATCCTCGGGTCCGGATATTCTTCGTGATGCCGTTGAAACCATCCATACGCCGAAGCCGCCGCCGTAGCGCCATCATCACCTTCCTCGTACGGTTCCTCGTCGTCATAACACTCGACAGCAAGCATCCCCACCGCCAGATAAAGGTCGGTGAGAATACACCTCAACAGCGACATCACCACAAGCCTGTGAGATAAAAAAGCAAGCCATGAAAAAGGATCCGGAAAAATAACGAGCCTGGACCTCCAGGCCCATGTAGAAGCACTGTTCCATCGTATTGCGGTGCGTATCGCGGCACTATGGTGAAGTTTTTGATACCAGGAATAAAAAAACTTAATATTTCTCAAACGGAGTCCATACAATCGCCCGAAACCCGGAGAGCCCAACAGCTCCTCTATCCGTTCCGACATGCAGCGAGCCGCCCGAAGAAGTCTGCCGCAGCGGACGGCATATTCAGGATGTTCAGACTCCGGATGATAACACCGCGCCACGTCGCGGATCAGCCCCCCGAGACCTGCTATGCTTCCGGCTTTTGGAAATGGCTCGCGATACACCCCGGTGCATCTTTCGATAACGGTATCCAGGGCCGCCTTCCTGGGTCCGGATGATTCATCCCGGCTGCGGGCAAGAGAGTCAAACTCGACGCGGATCGAACGATACCGGCGTATCACTTCCCTGAGCCGCCACCCATACAACCAGAGCGAGACAGATGAACAGAATCCCGACCCAGGCTGCAGCCCTGAAAAAAATAAAGGTGTCCGACCATTCCAACATTCGTCCTCCGTGTCAAGTCTACATGATTCCAGCGTCTCTTCCACTTCTAATCAATTATTCTTCTCCTATCAACATTCAATAAACATTTTGACTCCACCGCCCCTTTCCTTCTATAGTCAGAAACCGGCAAGCAACCATCTGGAAATAAGGGATGGAAACCGGTGGAGGACTGAATGAAACGATACGGCTCACAATTCTTTCTCGCGCTGTTCATCTGTTCCCTCGCGCTCCTTTTATATCTCATTGGCACCTATATTTCCGCAATAGTACTTGCTGCGGTGATAGCCAGCGTGTTTTATCCGGTCTACATCCAGATTAAGAGCACTCTCAAAAATAATGAAACGGCCGCCTCGATCCTCATGCTGATCTGCATTGTAACGGTGCTTTTTATTCCCTCCGGATGGTTCATCGGTGCATTAAGCAATGAAGCCTACGAATTTTATAACAACACCCGCGACACTATGACAATCAAACATGCACAAGAATTCCTGGAAGGCGACTCCATCTGGGTTCAAAGAATTAAACGACTGGCGGCTTTGAGCGGCATCGATCCTTCGGCCGATACTTTCCGGAGCATGGTGAATGAAATAGGCAAAACAATCGGGCTGTTCCTATACAAACAGTTGAGCTCTGTGGCTTCCAACCTGTTGAGCTTCGTTCTTCATTTCTTTATCATGCTTCTTGCGGTGTTCTATTTACTGCGTGATGGCATGAGGCTTAAGGAATACACGATTCAACTGCTTCCTTTACCTGCAATGCAAATCGAGAAAGTGATAAAAAAATTTCATGAAATGGGCCGTGCGATCCTTTTGATAAATGGAATTTGTGGAGTGATTCAAGGTTTTTGCGGTGGTTTGGGTTTTTATTTTTTCGGTCTCGGCGCCCCGCTGCTCTGGGGAACGGTGATCTCCTTCATGGCGTTTCTGCCGGTGATAGGTGCATCGGTTGTTTTCATACCCGCGACAGCGGTTTTGATGTTACAGGGTAAAATCAATATCGCATTCGCTTTTTTGGCGTTCAATCTTTTCTATAGTTCAATAATTGAATACCTTGTAAAACCCCGGCTCATCGGAGCCGGAATGCACATGAATTCGTTGATGGTTTTCATCGGCATCATCGGGGGCATCAAACTTTTCGGGATCATGGGAATCCTTTACGGTCCTCTTATAATAACGACTTTTATCACTATGGCGGAAATATACCGAACTGAGTATTGATAAAATTGTGAAAGGGAAAAACCCCATCAAAGGAGGCGACCAATGGATCCTGCAAAAATACTTGAAGGAAAAAGAGTTCTGGTCGTAGACGATGAAAAGGACGTGCTTGATTTCCTGGCCGAAACGCTTGACATGTGTAAGGTTGACCTGGCATCCACTTACGAAGAAGCTGTCGAGCTGCTCGGCAAAAATTTTTACCATGTGGCGATTTTCGACATCATGGGTGTTCGTGGCTATGATCTTTTGGACATCGCCCACAGCAAGGATATCCCCACGTTGATGCTCACCGCTCACGCACTATCGAAGGACAGCCTGAAAAAATCGGTCGAGCGCGGCGCCTCCTACTATGTTCCAAAGGATGAAATGCACCATATCGCCGATTTTCTGTCTGACATACTGGAAGCCCGCGAGAAAAACAAAAATGTATGGGTTAAATGGTATGAACGCATGAGCGGTTTCTGCGACCGCCGCTTCGGTCCCGGATGGCGGGAAGAAGAACCCGAATTCTGGGATGTTTATCTGCAGCGCTGAAAAACGAATGCGTGTCGAAGATCGACTGAAACCACCCGGCGATTTCGAATGACGGCATAGATCCGCCGTTGAGCAATACGGGGGTGCATAAACACGCGCCCCATCCATTCAAATCCAAACACCCAAAAAGGAGGGTTGACATGAAAAGAGAAGGTGTGGGTATAACGATTACCGAGCACATCCTCAGCGAACAGAGAGATAACCCGCATGCAACCGGAGCCTTCACTACGCTGCTGAATGAACTGATCGTGGCCGCAAAGGTCATTTCCCGGGAGGTCAACAAAGCAGGGCTGGTGGACATACTCGGACCCACAGGAAAAATTAACATACAGGAAGAACAGGTCCAGAAACTTGACATTTTCGCCAACCAGGTCATGATCCATCGTATGCAGCACGTAGGGCAGCTCTGCTGCATGGCCTCCGAAGAAGATCCGGACTTGATCCAGATACCTTCGAAATACCCCCGGGGCGAATACATCATCTTCTTTGACCCGCTGGACGGTTCCTCCAACATAGACGTAAACATCAGTATAGGAACCATTTTCGGGATCTACCGAAGGCCGAAGGGCCGCTCCGCCGCCGAAGTGCTCCTGGATGAAGTTCTCCAGCCGGGAAGCACACAGGTAGCCGCGGGTTACTTCATTTACGGATCCAGCACGATAATGGTCTACACAACCGGGAACGGCGCCGGTGTACATGGATTCACGCTTTTTCCGAGCATCGGCGAATTCCTCAGATCCCATCCGAATATAAAAATACCAGCCAGGGGGAAGATTTACAGCGTGAACGAAGGAAACTATGCCCACTGGGATGAAAAAACCCGCGCACTTGTTGATCATTTCAAAGGCATCAACGGCAAAGGCGACAAGCCTTACACATCGAGATACGTCGGCAGCCTGGTGGCCGACTTTCATCGAAACCTTCTTAAAGGCGGCATCTTCATGTATCCTGCGGACCTTAAAGACCCTAAAAAGCCCCATGGAAAACTAAGGTTGATGGTGGAAGCAAACCCCCTTGCAATGGTGGTTTCCGAAGCCGGGGGCTACGCCAGCGACGGTCACGGGCCTATACTGGAGATCGATCCGCAACAGATCCACCAGCGTACGCCGCTTTATATCGGCAGCAAAGAGGATGTGGAACTGGCCGAAGCTTACATCTCAGGCAGACGAAAATAAATAGGACAATTTCAGAACAAACGAAACAACAAAGGGGGACGGTCTCTGCGGTCGAGCCTGGAAAGGCCGGCCGCAGCCGCCGCCGAAATAGCCGACCTGTATTCCTGGGCGGTAAGACGCCTGTCAAGCGGGGGAATTTTTTCAGCCGTTCCACACGGCCGATACTGGTCCATTACATTCACATAGGTTTCGGGCCCTGAGGTTTGCACCAGGAAACTGAGAACATTCGAGGTCCCCCCGGCATCCCCGGGCATCACTAAGTGCCGAACCAGAAGACCCCTCCGCGCGATACCGTCCTTGTCCAATTCCAAAAAACCAACCTGGCGGTGCATTTCGCTGACGGCCTCGCAGGCCCGCTCCCTGTAATCAGGGGCGGAACACAGTCGTTCAGCCCACTTTTGATCCCAGAACTTGAAATCGGGCATATATATATCCACAACCCCGTCCAGCAGTTTCAGGGTTTCCACCGATTCATACCCCCCGCAGTTGTAAACAAGTGGAACATCCAGCCCCAGGGGAACGGCTTCAACAAGTGCTTCGAGGATCTGGGGGACGACATGGCTGGGCGTAACCAGGTTGATGTTATGGCAGCCGCTCCGAGCCAGTTGGAGCATCATCGAGGCAAGCTCTTCACGGTCTACATCGACGCCTTCGCGGCCATGGCTGATGTCATGGTTCTGGCAAAAACAACAAAGGAGGTTGCACCCGCTGAAGAATATCGTACCGGACCCCTTTTTCCCCACGAGGGGCGACTCCTCTCCGTAATGGGGATTGAAAGCCGCAACCCTGGCAAGTCCACCGATACCGCAAAAACC
>DSCZ01000114.1 GCA_011048855.1 Desulfobacteraceae bacterium
ATTTTCATCCTCGGGGGTGGCCAGAATCGGCAATCTGGTCATGTGCGTTTGGAGAAGGCGTAGCATCCGGCAACGACGACAAGCAGACAAGAGGGAAAAAATGGCTCCAAACCTCAACGCCTCTTCTTTGCCTCCAATTGGGAAAAAGTATCGTGATTTGATTCAAAAAGAGACCTTCGATGCTTATGAGGAAATCCTTACACAAGAAGGTCTTCAGTGGTTTTTCGAATTCAGAATCCCTCGGCTGATCCCCCACCTGGTACCCCTCATGCAGGTCCCCGGCCGCGGTCGACCAAGTCCTCGGCTGCAGCTTTTGCTGCAGGCCATTGAAAACTCGGCGGACTTGCAACGGCTTGATTCGCTTTACAGGGTTTTCCTGGATCGAAAGGATTTTGAAGCCGCCGCCGGAGCGGCGGGTCTTGCCTTGAACCGGATCTGGGATGCAGGCAAGGATTTCGATCTTGCCTCGGTTTGGTGGGAAAGGACGATTCGGCTCATCGAAGAAGCTTCACTTACCAGGCTCGCCCGCGCCTTTCTCTATGTCTGGAAGGCCGCCCTCACGACTGTCTGGCGCGGCCAGGTGGGCGCCTCCATAAAGGCTTCCGAGGAAGGTCTCGCTGAGGCCCGATCAGCCGGGTCCCGGCCCCTGGAGCTTTATCATATGGCGGGAATCGCCCTGAGCGCCTATCACGCCACGGACATCTCGAAAATGGAGTTTTATCTCATAGAGGGGCAGCCCTTGAGCGAATTGGACGACATGCCCCTCGTGTGCACCATCCTCTATCGCATGACCCTGACACTCCACCTGATGTGCAACGGAAGATATGCGGAATGTCTGGAGATCCTGAACAGCATTGAATCACACCCGATCTTTCCTCTTCTTCCACCGGCGCTTTGGCTTTTCACCCATTCGCAGTATTTGCTGACGTACACGAAAATGGGAGATGGAGAGGCGGTCTCGAGAGCAGTCCGAACGATCCAGCAAAAGACGGTTTCGGAAGACAACTATTTCTACCATGCACACATGCATTCCTATCTCGGATACTCATGCCTTTCGCACGATCCGGCTCGGGCTCTTCTTCACGGCCGGGAAGCATTCAGGAGGGGCAGCCTCTGCAATTCCGACTGGGCACACTCAAATCCCTGGTTGCTCATCCCCCAGGCTCTTTCCGAGACAGGTCAACTGGCGGAGGCCGAAGAAAATCTGACCTCTTCCCTCGAGCGGTTCAACGAGCGGGAACATGCCATGTATTTGATCATGGGGCTGTACGAGATGGCGAACATCAAGTTGAAGCAGGGAAATCTCCGGGACGCGAAAGCCTTCCATGCACAGGTTCCCAAAGTTTGCCTCCACGGACCGGTTCCCCTCAGCCATCTGTCCCTTTTCAGACCCGCGGCCTTCTTTGAACAGCTGGACCGGGCACTTCAATCGTCTTCCAACAGGCCCACCACGTGGGCGACACGAGAATCGGCGAGAGTCCGAATTGATACTTTGGGAGGGCTAAAACTGGAAATCGACGGCCGGGTCATCGGTGGCGAGCTTTCGAGGCGAAAAAAGAGCACCCTGCTGCTGAAGGCGATTATCGCCCACGGAGGCACCGACATTTCCGCGGAACTTCTCGAAGACGTGCTCTGGCCCGACGCCGATGGCGACGCAGCCGCCGTCGATCTGAAAGTCACCCTGTTCAGGCTTCGGCAAATAGGGCTTGAATCAAAAGGAATCCGGGCGCCGTGGATCGAGATGAAGCAACGACGCTTATCTCTCATTCCGTCTGAATGCTTCGTGGATTCCCTCCAGTTCGAGCGGCTGGCAGTTTCCGCTCTCAACACTTCGGAACCCACGGACACGTTGGAAGCCACGCTCGATCTCTACATAGACGACTTCCTCCCCTACGATGTGAATGAACCCTGGATCGCCTCCCGCCGCGAGCATTTGCGGGCCCTGTTCATTAGAGCCGTGAAGAGGTTTTATGATGAAGTCTCCAAAACCGGAGAGTTTGACAGGGCCCTTCCCTATCTTGAACGTGCCGTGCAGAAGGCCCCTGTCGACGAGGGCCTCTCCGTCAGACTCATATCGGGCTTCCTCGCAACCGACCGGCGCGCCCGCGCGATCGAGGCGTTTTCGAGAGCCCGGGAAACGTTACAAAAGGAATTGGGCGTCGCGCCTGGATCACGGCTCCAGGCCCTGACCGACAGCGCAGGCATTGGCCAAAAATAGTAGGCGAAGCGCACAGTATCCTACTTTCCCGCTTCTTTCATGCTGCCGATCCGGACATCCTCCCTGGTAACCCAATGGGCAGGAACACTGAAGTAGTCGAGGTAGCTTGTCTGTCCGGACCTGTGATCCTGCAACACCACCCAGTGGGTATTGATCAGCCCGATCTCCGGGTAGAACGCATAAGCCTGTTCGAACGTGCGCCACAATCTTCCCTGACGATCATAGTTTTCAATCATTAAAAGCAGAAAAGTTTCCTGGTCGAAGTACAGGATGCGCTTGCTGTAAACATAATTCGGATCCTGCTGGACAAGCTCGAGCACATACACCGGGCGCCGCTCCATTTTAACGTTCTTCAACTCCAGCCTTTCTTTGGAAAGGTAAGAGAAGCCATCCCTGTCATAGCACGGAAACAGATATTCCCTCTCGGCAAGCACGCGATACGTGTAGGGATGAATATCGGGGCTCATCTTCTGGCTGAATCCCTCGAAATCGTCGTAGGTGAGGCTCAGTCCAGGGCTCGCATCCTGGGTGTCCGTTCCTGAAAGCTTTCGCAGCCGCCGTATCTGCCCCAGCCAGACCATCATCTGGTTGGGAAGCCCCGGATTCCTGAACGACAGGGTGCTCACCACGTTTCCATACTGGTCGCGGGGGGAGAGATATCTGAAGTTTGTCACCCTGTGCTCTGAACGGACCCTGGCGGTTTCGTCGTACCACCCCACCGGGGGCTCGACTCTCCCGGAGAGCCTCAGGCCCCAAAATTCCGCGCTGTGCTCGTAGATTCTTCTGCCACCCCTATCCCAGGACGTTGCCCTTGTGAGGGCGAAGATGCCGTGGGTTCCCATGGCGTAGCGCTCCTGGTAGTTGTAAATAATCTGCTGGGCCTTGTGGGGTCCCGACGGTCTCGGGAAAGGAAATCCGTTGATATAGGAATCCTCCACGAGATAGCCCCGTTCATCCTGCCGGGCCTTGCCCATGTTGCGCAAGGTCCATTCCGAAACTTCACGGCTGTAAAAGACAGGACGTGTCGGGATCACCTCGATTTCAGCAAAACAGCAGGCTGCGAAGCGGTCTCCTGACTTGAATCGCCTAAAATGAACGGGGTGCATCAGGTCCTCGATACCAGGATGTGACTCCTTATCGCGAGGATGGTAAAAGGCCGGAATGATCTCCGGGGCAAGGGTGCCCACTCTCTCGGTAGAGGCAAATCCCACCACGGACCTCCATTGTTTCTCGAGTGTGCCCGAATCCTGTTCGACCCACTTAGCGTACACCTGCTTTGGAATGATCTCCTTTAGAGGGTAGTTACGAAACACCGGGCGGGGGTCATCAAAAAACGCCTTTTCCTGGTTCCAACGCTGAAGGTCAGGCCGGTACTTCTCACTACCAAACGCCTGCCTCCCATGGGAACAAACTGCCACGATGTGGACAGCACACAAAAGGACAAAGATCAGCGATTTTTTCATGGCGAAACCTCTTTGAGAAACCGGGGGTTTTTCATCCCCATTTATACGACACGTTCAGATAAAAGAAATCCTTGTGATCGAACACCTGGAAGCTTTCCCCCTTCCGTTCTCCGTCGAAAAAGAGGGCACCCGCCTCGACCGACCAGTGCGCATCCCACAGATACCCGATGGACGGCTTCCAGTAGCCGGCTTTTCCGGTGATATCCCGGAAGCAAAAAAGGGAGACCGGCATGCGTTCATTGAGATACGCCGTCCGGAGCATCAAGGAGACGCTGTAGTTGTCGCGCTCTACAGAGCCCGATGGGGACATGAGTGCGGTTTCGGAGGAAACGCCCGACACGTGACGGTGGAAAAACTGAGGGGAGACAACGATGCCAGATGGGGACAGGATAGGAAGACGCACCTTCCAATCCAGCCCGATGGACCACCGTACCTCGTCGTGCTTTTCGAACCGCTCACCTCCCTGGAGCGGAAGCGAGCGCAGAAAGCCGCTGTCGAAGGCATAGAACGCTTCGACCCTCAGTACCGGAGATATCCCAAAGAACAATCTCCTAAGGCTGGACAAATCCCGGCTCAAGGTTCCGCCCACGAATCTGAGCCTGGGGAAGAACCCTTCCTGCACGGGATGTAAAAGATTGATTCCCGGCACGGCGTCAAGCTCAAGCCTCGGAGGCCCTGCAGTTCGAAGGAGTGGCTCATTCTCCCTTCCGTAGAAAACGTTCAAGCTGGCCAGGGTGTCATGAAATGTGCCCTGGATCCTGAAGCCGATCTCATGCCCCTCGGTCCACTCTTTGGGTTTCTCGATGTTTTGGGAACTTGCACCCAACAGTGTCTTTCCCGGTATGGGCGCGGGAAGTTCCACGAACGGCGCCCAGATGCCTCCTTCGTTGTTTCCGGGGGTGATGTTCTGAGTGGGGATGAAGTCGGCGTTCGGGTTATACCAGAGCTGGAAATTCAAATCCTGTAGGCAGGTGCATCCGAGGGGTGGCGAGTAGTCAGCCCTGATGAGCCAGATAGGGATGACGGTGGTTTCGAACTCCACATCTGAAAACCCCCTTCTGAAATCAAGGGGATTAATCTGATCCATGAGCCGGAGCCCGTCCGTCTGCCCCCAGGAGATGATCTGCTTCCCCAATCTCACCAGAAAAGGTCCCGGAGTCCACGTCGTGTGCAACTCCTTGAAGATCTGCCAGTACTGGTCGTCCAAGGCCAGCTCACTCCGGGAGCAGCCAAAACCCTTGGCGGTCCAGGAGTCGTCCGATTCCTTAAGTTCATAGACAAGATCCCCGGTAAGCACGACCTGGGAGAAAACATTGAAATCCTCGGCCGGTTTGTAGGCACCCTCAAAAATAGCGCTCCAGATAGCCGCATTGACCCCCTGCTCGGTATCAAACGCATCTTTCGAACAAAGCTGGACATTTTGAGAGAATAATCCATAGACATCCAGCGGCCTGTTGAACAGCTGGAAGCGTTCGGCACGAAGCTCCGCCGCATAGCACACGATCAGAAATACGGCGAGGATACTCACATAGGATCCCCGCAGGAAAGGCACGAACCGTTCAAAGGCGTTTACATGTTTCATATGGACTCGTTTTCACGGCGGCAGTCTCCAATGCAGCCCCCGGCTTCAGCCAAGCCTGAGCCTCAGTCGAGATTTTCTTTCAGCCATTCCCTCGTCCCGTGGTCAATGGCATAAGTGGTTTTATCTTTCTGAGGGATAGCTCCTTTTTCACCGACTTTAAGTATAGGATTCTCCTTTTTTAATTGAATTTTTATCTAGCATAATAATTTTCATTAAAACTTAAATATATAAATTATTGTTTATTTTCAATACGATAACCAGCATTCATCCAGGCCGTAATCCCTCCAGCCAGGCTGTGAACGTGGGTGAAACCGTCCTGTTTCAAACGGCTGGCCACAATATTTGCCCTGTAACCACTCCCGCAGACCAAAATCATTTCATCGTTTTTCGGCATGTCCAGACCGTTTTCCAAAATTTGGGTCATCGGGATATGTTTTGACCCCGAAATATAACCCTGCATTCGCTCTTCCGGAGTCCTGATATCCACCACAAGGCCTGAATCATTTGTTTCAAGTTGCCCGTTCAGATCTTGTGCTGAGATCGGTGACAGACTTTCGATGGGCATTCCATGAGAAATCCAGGCCGACATCCCGCCGGAAAGATACCCAAAAATGCTGTCATAGCCGATTCGGTGCAGTTCGGTTGTCATTTTGTCATACTTCTCACGATCATCCACCACCAGCAGAAGGTTCTCGGATGGATCGATGACCATGCCCATCCAGTTGGCCATCTGCTTTTCAAATCCGATGTTGATGGCGCCGGGGATATGAAATCCACCGAAGGCGGCTGTATCCCTGGTGTCAATGACCGTTGCCCCTTGACGGCGGACTTTATCGAATTGATCCGGGTTCAGTGTCTGCTCCAGCGGGCAGCGTTCAAGAAGAGGCGCGCCCTGAATATTGGTATTGATGATATGGCTGAAGCTTTTGGGCCGAACAGGGAACTCCGCTGCGATATTATCGTGGAACGCTTTAAAACTCTGCATCTTCAGGATAGGCTGTGTTGCGCGTTCGTATCCAAGGGTGCTGCTGGCCTTGGCGCTGAGCCCCTTGCCGCACAGAGAACCATGGCCATGGGCCGGAAAAACCTCAAGATAATCCGGCAGGCGCTGCATCTTTTCATACAGTGAATCGTAGAGGTTTTTGATCTGCTTCTCCAATATCTCTTCGCCGGCCAGATCAGGCCTGCCGATGGAGCCGACGAACAGGATGTCCCCGGTAAGAATCATCCAGGGAAAATTTCCCCGCGTTTTGTCCGTCACCAGGATAGAGATGGAATTCGGAGTATGCCCCGGGGTATAGAGTATTTCGAGCTTAACCACACCAAATTCAATAATATCACCTTCTTTCAGTTTTTTATGTTCGAAAGCGACAGGCGCATATTCACTGAAACAAATTTCCGCTCCTGTGCGGGATCTTAATTCCTGGTTCCCGCTGACATGGCAGCGCGTGCACATGGGTTTCAATGATGTGACTGATCCTCATCCCTTCATCCCGGGATATATCCATGTAGTCTTGAACATCACGTTTGGGATCCACAACCACCGTCTGCCTGGCACCCGGGCAACCGATGACATAAGAATTGCAGCCCAATCCATCCACGGTTATCTGCTTAAAATACATTTTCTACCTCCTAAATCTCTAATTTTATTTGAAAATTTCTTTTTACTATCGTGTATTGATTTTTTTATCGAATGATGTCGTCATTTCAGGTTGGTATCCACAACTCACGATCTATCCCATATTCTTATTTCAAATTCGGGGAATCATTCGGTTGGAGGAGTGCGCTTATAAGTTGTATATATTATATTTAAAATATCTAATCATCACGGATCAACTGTTTAAACTATGGGTGTATACTCCCGCCTGCGCTTCCAGTTCCTCTGTAAGTTCGACGACCCTTCGATGATGCGTAAAAACAAGAACCTGAGTAGAAAGTGCAATCTCTGCAAGAACTTCCAGGCAGACGCTGGTTCGGTTGTCGTCAAACCCGATCAAGATATCGTCCACCACGAAGGGCATCGGCTCGCCTTTCTGCAGGTGCTGCTCGAGGGTCGCAAGCCGCAGGGCAAGGTAGAGTTGATCCCGGGTTCCATCACTCATTTGATCGACCGTCACTTCCAGCTCGTTCGGCCGAACGCCCAGAAGAACAGGCATTCCGTTTTCGTTCAATTCATCCCGCAGGTTCGCGAAAGAACCCAGCGTGAGTTTTGCAAAGAGTTGGCCCGCCCGAGCAAGAACCGGGGCCTGGTTTTTCCGGCGGTACTCCTCGATGCGCTGCTCTAAAATAAGTGCCGCAATCTCAAGCCGCAGGTACTGCTCGATGCCTGAGACCATGTCAGCCAGGTGCTGTTCGGCCTCCTCAGAAGCCACGGCGGCCGTGTCGCTGCCGTCCTTGGCCTGTATTTCGTTTTGAACCACCTGCCGCTGGTCACGCAGCTTATCCCGGTTCGTCTGTAATTCCTCCAGCTCTGCCGAAACACGCGCCAGTTCCTGCCCGATGGCATCTGCATCCAGTTCCTCGGCCTCGAGCTCCAGTTCTCGAATACCTAACCCGTCCCCGTTTCGTGTAAGCTCCCGTTCAACGGTCTCAAGCCGCTGCCTCAATTCACGCATGGTTTTAGAACGCTCCCATGCCGCTTCAAGTTCGTCGTCTGTTTTTACACAGGCCTGGTCGCGCAAAGCAGCAATCTGACGGCAGGCCGCCTGAATCGTCAATTCGGCCTCTTCAATTTCCGCCCTTGTTTCTTTCTCCTGAGCCTCTATCTTTAAAAGACTCGCGCGTGCCTCCCTCGCCTCGGCCAATTCCCGGTTGAGCTGTGCGGCAAGAGCAGCGGCCTTGTGGTCCGTGGCTTCATAGCCGATGCTTTCCGCAAAGGCCGAAACCTTCTCCTTGAATTGCTCGGACACCTGGTCAATCCCGTAAATCCTCCTGCGGGAGTCTTCGGACTTGTCGAATTTATCAAAAAAAACCAGCAGCTGCTCAAAGACCTCTGTGACACGCTCAGGGTGAGCATCGCCTTTCAATCCCAGATCGGCGATAGCCTCCGCCCACTCCTCGGACCACCCGGCCCAGTCATTCTCAATGGATGCAAGGTCCTCGCGGGCTTTTTTGATTCGAATGGACAGATCGTTCAGGGAATGCTCCAGCCGCCGCTTTTTTTCAAGCGCTCCATCCTCCTGTTCGATTCGCTGTTCACACAGGCTTATCATAGCCTCCAGGCTCATTCCGCCTGGATCGATGGTTTCATCGAATCGAGACAACTGCACGGCGATGGTTTCTCTCAGGGCATTGCATTGCGCGGACAGGTTTCGGGACTCTGCCGAAACGAGCCGGGCCGAGCGAACATTTGACAGCAACTGTTCAACCCTCAGAAGCCATTGCTTCATCTCCCTGGGCAGCCCGGGTTCTATGTCAAGCTGTTCCCAAACCTCTTTCCATTCTTTCTCAAGATCAATTCGACGGGCTTCCACCCTTCCGGTTTCATCGGCGACGGCCTCGAGACGGGATTTGAGATCCTTTTTTCTCGCTTCGAGATCCGCCCGTTTCACCACCTGGTCCGAGGCCACCCTGAGCTGATCGGAGATATGATCCGCCTCTCCCACCTTTTGCTCATAGACTTCCGGCAGGGGGAAACCCTGCGTATACAGAGCTATTTCGCTTTCTGCATCACTTTTTTGGATGTACTTCCTTTTTATCAGGTCCCACCCGGTGTTCCGAACCCTTCGTACATCTTCAAGTTCGATGATTGTCGGCGCATCGCTTTTCAACAGCAACGCGTTTAAATCCTGCTCCGTCCCCTTAAGTTCTTCTGAAAGCTCGCTTTTAATGCGGTCGAGGTCTTTGGCTTTCTCGGAGAGCTCGTCGAACTTTTTTTCGAACGTGTCCAGTGTTTCGGGCACAGGCATGGGGGTTTTTAAAAGTTCATCGACGCTTCCATAAAATCTTCCGAGCCGCGAAAACTCGTTTTTGCAGGCTTCATCGTCCTGGGCGGCCCGTTTTTTGGCATCGGCCAGTCGCTGTTCGAGATCACCCGCCTTGCGGGCCGTTGCAACCGCAGCCTTAAGTTCACCCGGATCCAGGCTCGACTCGGCCTGTCCGCCCAGTTCTTTCCTGATGGCCGACTGGTCCTCCTCGAAGTCCCGTAGGGCATTTTCCGTGTTTTCCCGCTTTTGCTTCAAGAGGCTGTGCCGCCTGGCAAGGTCGGCGATCCACTTCTTGTTGCTGGTAAGCGGCCTCAGAAGATCAGCATCCTCGAGGGTGAGATCCGGACGTACAGCCTTCAGCAACTGTTCGGCTTCGCTCCGCAGAAGCCGCCGTTTTGCGTCCTGCTTGGGGCGGTCCTGGATCGCTTTTTCAACACCTCCTATTTCTTTATAAAAGGCCAGGATCACCTCTTCATTGTCCACCAACTCGGTTCGGACATTAAGCTTCTCAGATTCTTCCCTCAGCCGCGCCAGCCTGGATTCAGCTTTTGCCTTGACATCCCTGAACGTCTGAAGGTTGCTGCACGCAAATTTGAATTTCTCCCCGAGATCTTCCGGCAGAAACAAAACCTCTCCCAGGGCATCGATGCGCTCCATGAGGGCCCGCCGTTCCGCAAGTGCACCCTTGACCCGGTTGAACCGATCCAGCCGGCTTTTTTCCTTGCTTTTATTCCTGATTTCTCCTTCCACCTCTTCGATGGCGTTTACCGTCTCCGCCAGTTCTTTCCTCAACCGCTTCCATTCCGCAACAGGAAGGCTCGCCTCCTTGATTCGCCTTTTCGCATCCTTGAAACCGGATATCGCCTGGTTCACGAACTTCGTGGAGGCCTTCGGCTTAAAAAGCGTGTCGGCGCCGCTTCTCAGTTCAGACAATATCCGGCGGAGGCTTGCGGTTCCTGTCGCTGCGCTGAAAAGCGCCTGCCCGAGATCCCCCGACTGGTTCAACAATTCCTGGCCGCCTTCCACCAGCCGCGCGTGATCGATGCCGTATAATTTTGTAAACAGGTTCTCATCTATCCCACCTGATAAAAACGGCTCCAGGACCGAATCATCCAGTGTTTCTCCAGTATCCGGATCCAAAAGAGTCCCTTTTTTTCCCTTCCGGCGAATGAAATCCAGTACCCTGCCGTTTGAAAGCCTGAGCCTGCCGCCGATCCGCAGATGTGGGTTTGAGTGGATGAAATTGTCACCGGTACGTACCGGGATGCCGAACAGCCACCCTATGAGTGCTCTCAGTGACGTGCTTTTACCCGCTTCGTTGTTACCGTAAATCAAATGCAGGCCTGAGGAACCGTCCGACAGGTCCAGGATCGTGTCGGTGAATGGGCCGTATGCCAGTAAATCAAGCCTGTCGAATCTCATTTGGCATCTCCCACTGTCAGCAGCCTCCCAACCAGCATCTGCCTGGCTTCGTCAACCAGGCGGTCAAGGGTTCGAGGCTCATCAAGATTTATTCGAGAATCATCCCCGAAAGCTTCGGGGGGGATCTTCTGCCTGATGCCGGCGATCACCTCCTCAAGACCGGTGATTTCATCGGAGTCGGCCGGTGTGGCATTTATATCCTCCAGCAATTTTCCGAATGCGCCGCCTTCGGCCAAAATAGTTTTCAGGTCGAGTTTCCCGACCGTTCCAATTTCCACCCTTTCAATCCACAAGTCATCTCCGGCTATTTCCGCACCAAGCGCTTTGATTCTCTGCTCGAATCGTTCCGGATATGCTGACAGCGTATTTGAAATGGGCGTGGAGCCTTCGAAATGAATGCGCATGGCCACGGGCCGTCCATCGGCTGACGCGATTTCATTGGAGATGGATATTCTCGCAAGCTCAAGCACCTCCGTCATATCGGGGGCATCCGTCAAGTCCACAGAGCAGCTGACCCAGCGAAGGACGTCCAGTGAACACGTTTCCGTTTCTCTTACAGAGCCGTCTTCGACGGTTACGAGCACACAGCCTTTCGCGCCGGTTTCCCGGACGTGACGCCCCTGGATACAGCCGGGGAAAACGATGTGGGGGTCCTCGGACACAAATTCCTGTTTGTGGACGTGTCCCAATGCCCAGTACTGATACCCTTTCGATCGCAGGTCCTCCGGCGTGCACGGGGCATAGGGTGCATGGCCTTCGCGGCCGTCGAGGCTTGTGTGCAAGAGGCCGATGTTGAACATCCCCTTTTCAGCCGCGCCAAATTCGGCCGCGAGGTTGGTATGTACCTTCTGCGTGCCGAAACTGCGCCCGTGAATCGCAACATCCCAATCATTCAATCTTACCGTTTCCACCCTGCTGGACGAAAACATCTTCATGTTGCCGGGTGTATCAAGAGCCCGCGTCATACGATTGGCCGCATCATGGTTTCCGGCCACTGCAAAAATCCGGATGTCGTTCTTACCAAGCCTGCCCACCTGGCGGCTCAAAAATATGCCGGTGCTGTAATCTTTCCAGTCGCCGTCGTACAGGTCTCCTGCCAGCAAAACGAAGGCGACCTGTTCCTCGATGGCTAAATCGACGAGATTCTCGAAAGCTTTGCGGCAGGCATTGCGAAGGGATTCAACGGGTGCGGATTCGTATCTGGATAACCCGCGCAGGGGGCTGTCCAGATGAACATCGGCTGCGTGAATGAATTTGAACATCAGAAACTCCTGGACTCGGCAGTATTATTATTCACAATATCATCAGGGTTGATTTTTTCCTATAAAAATTGCACATTGGAACAATGAAAAAACTCCTCGGGCACGAAGCTCTGGTATTTCTCTGTTCGATGATGTCCGGAACGGTGGTCCTGCCGGTTTTCACAATGGTGGTCCTGGCACTGTTCGGTCTCATGCCCCGCAACGCATCCCTGGCCGAATGCTATGATGCGCTGAGAGAAATGCTGGAACCCAATGTGTGGCTTTTCTGGGTGGCGGTTCTATCCCCGTACGGGATCGTACAGGCCGTGCGGATTGTTCTGTGGAAACGCCGCGGAGGACCGTGGTATGTCGAAAAAGAACAGAACCGGTACCCGGCTCCAGACTCCCACAACGCGTACTGCGAGTTTTCATTCATGACATGGAAGGACGGGCTGGACGACCTTCGCCGCCCTGAATCCCACAAGGAGACACGGAATGGTTAGCGTATTGATTGTTATCGGCTGCCTGGTCGCGGCCTTCTTTGTGGTTGTAACCGTTCAATCCTCTCCGAAAAACCCCGCCGGTTTCGCCCGTATGATAGCAAGACAGCAACGCCTGGCATTGAACACCATAAAAAAAGCCGATCCCGGGCTTTCCCGTGAACAGGCTTACCTGAAAGCGATGAACACCAGGACGCCCCACGAAGAAGACGAACTTCTGCGGATGCTCAACCAGGTGAAAAAAGAGGCCGGGAGATCCGGTGAACCTTTCCGATTCAATGACCTTGTCTATCACCTTTCGGTTCTCGAATACACGAAAAGAGTGCCTCTCGAAAAACGGCGGACAGAGCTTTACCCGGAAATGGAAAAAGCTGTCAAGGCGGCGATACCGGACGACACATGAAAACACGCTGGATTCAAGGTGTAAACACCGGCACCACGGACTCAATCGATTCACGCGGGATAACGCCCTGGCGGAGAATCCTGCAAGGCGATTCGGTTACATCCACGACCGTGGAACCGGCCGTGGCCGCGCATGGTCCGCCGTCCACCACCAGGCTTAACCCGGTGGGAAAAGCCCTCAGAACCTGTGCGGCGCTCGTGCATGGAGGAAAACCGGACAAATTCGCGCTGGTGCTTGTCACGGCTCCTCCCAGTGCCCGGCATATCGCTGTGGCTATGAAATTGCCGGACAACCTCACCCCGATTTTTCCCGTGCCCCCGGTAAGAAGCGGCGATACCGTTTCCTTCGCCCTGCAAACGATGGTCAGACCTCCGGGCCAGAAGGCCGAAGCTAGCCGGCGGGCGGACTCAGGTATGCTTTGGGCATACCTGGAAAGAGCCTCTGTGGAAGGAATAAGGATCAAAATGGGCCGACCCTCCTCCCTGCCCTTTAGATTGAATAAATCCGATACCGCCTGCCCGCAGGAAACATCTACGCCCAGCCCGTAAACCGTCTCCGTTGG
The DNA here is from genome assembly GCA_011048855.1 of Desulfobacteraceae bacterium. Next base: position 13,318 of record DSCZ01000114.1, read on the forward strand.
ATAGGCGACAACCCCGCCCCTCTTAAGGATTCTTACTGCGGATCCGAGAGATCCTTCAAGATCTCCACGGGATGAGATCCTGATCACAGGCACCAGTTTCGCCCGCTCCTTCGGAGAAAAACCCCCTTCCCGCACACTATCCTCCGATCAAACCCGCGAGGCGCTTTCGACCGCCTTTTCGGTAAGATTACGCCGGTATTCTTTCACGCTTGCGGCCACTTCCGGATATTTCAAAGCGAGTATCTCGGCCGCCAGTATAGCCGCGTTCTTTGCGCCGCCGCTTCCGACAGAAACCGTCGCAACCGGTATGCCAGGCGGCATCTGCACCGTGGACAACAGTGCGTCCAGGCCCTGGAAAGCTGAAGAATCTATCGGAACGCCAATAACCGGCAGCGTGGTATGCGCCGCTATCACACCGGCCAGGTGAGCGGCCCATCCGGCCCCGGCTATCAACACTTCTATCCCCCGCTCTTCGGCCGATAAGGCATATTCGCGCGTCAGATCCGGCGTACGGTGTGCTGAAAGAATTTTAACCTCGTGGCCTATTCCCAATTCCTTCAAAACTTCCGAGCAACCCTTCATCGAATCTTTATCCGATGCGCTGCCCATAATCACTCCTACTAAAATTTTATTCTCGGTCACGGTTAGCCTCCTTATGATTTAGGACCCGGCCCGGCCTATCAACGGGTAAACAGCCATCCCGGCAAGCCAGGCTGTATCCTCCGCTGAAAGCACAAGAGCCACACTTTCGTCGAACAGGATGTTTCCATCCGGAGGGAACTCATCGTCCCCCTTCCACAGAATAAATACAAGGGGAACATAGGGGAAAGCGTCAAAAACCACCGACACATCGCCGTGATCGAACGAAGAAGCACCGTAAGCCGACACGGCCAGATCATGAAGAAGCTCGGGCTTTTCACCGAACGTACCGACCAGCGGATTTTTCGCCCGCCTGATAAAGGCATCCATATAAAACCGCCCGTCAGGAATCTCCTGATAAGAAATCCACTTTCCGGCCAAAGACTTTCCCCTGGCGCCGGAAAGGTAATGAAGCACCAGGACCTGTTCCTGGGGCGTCAAGGTCTTTCCGCTTCGAATATCGCTGAAAATCAGCTCGGGCCATGAAGCGACGCACGTACGTCCCAGAAAACCGATTTCAATTCGAAAACCGCCGGAGGGATTCTCGACCAGTTCCGCCCCTGCCGCCTCCGCCACCTCACCGGCCTCACGTTTCCGCAAATCCTCCCTGGTCAAATCGGCTGCGGTGAAATAATCGTCCACTTTTGCCATGAATAAACGCCTCCTTCTCCGGTTTCAATGCGGTATCTCCAGATGGAAAACCGGTAATATTCATTTTCATCTCCCGCTGACACCCGATCCCGTTTACGAATCGGTGTTCAATGCGTATAATATTTTTTGCATCAAATTCGCAAGCTCGATTTTCCGGTCGGACTACTGATCACCATCTGGACGCGAATGAACGGAGGCTCCCCATGGCAAAAAAGAAAAAGAGAAAAAAAGGCCTTACCCCTCGTCCGGAAGCCACCATACCCACAGACCCTTTCAACCCCGCTTTCAAAAATCCGATCGCCGTGCCCGAAAAAACCGTCGAAACCGAGGATAGGACATCCCCGGCATTCCGCGGCTCAAAGAATGCCGACAAAGAATCGGGAGACATTTTTCTCGATGCCATGTCCGATGTCACCCCCTTGACAGCAAGGGGTAAAAACACAGTTTTGAAGTTCCCGGATCCTTCTCTCCGCCCGCCGTACCCCGTGCGGGACGAGGAAATGGAAGCCGTGGCCCACCTGAGTGAACTGGTTGCCGGAAACGCAGAGATGGATATAACATTCAGCGATGAATATATGGAAGGCTGCATCCACGGACTCGACCCGAAACTCATGTCGGCGTTGAGAAAGGGAAATTTTCCGTTTCACGACTACATCGACCTCCACGGCTTGACAAAGCAGGAAGCTCCGATCCGCTTGAAGGAATTTTTGGTCAGGAGCCGGGCACTCGGGATTCGTTGCGTTCTGGTTGTGCACGGCAGGGGTCTCAACTCGGAGAATAATGTGAGTGTCATAAAGGAGAGCCTGCCTGTCTGGCTGAAAACAAGCCCGCTCAAACGAATGGTCCTGGCCTTTTGCACCGCCAGGCCCTATGACGGTGGAACGGGGGCCGTATATGTGCTGCTGAGAAACCCACGAAAGGGGTAATGCCATCCAATCGCAACCCGATATAAGGGTGGCTAAAAGTTCAATCTTGACGACCTAGGTTAAAGC
>DSCZ01000294.1 GCA_011048855.1 Desulfobacteraceae bacterium
CCGGGTGGGGGTTGAAGATCTGTGCACTTTTTTTTCCCACCCGGCGCGCTATCTGCTGCAAAGACGCCTGGGTATATCTCTGGACGGCCCGGCCGCGTCCCCGGAGGAACGGGAACCTTTCGCTCTCGGCGGGCTGGAGCTGTACCAGGTGGAAAACCGGATCCTGTCATGGCTCCTGGAAGAAAGGGATCCTTCCGTTTTGATGGACCTCCTGCGCAGCGAGGGTATTCTGCCGCATGGAAACGTCGGTCGCCGTTTTTTCGAACGCTCGGTGACCCGCGTTGAAGATTTCGCCCGCCGTCTGCGTGAGTTCACCGCAAAGCCGCAGAATGAGCCCCTGAAAGTTTCCCTCACGGTTTCCCACATCGATTTGACCGGTTCCATCGGTGGCCTTACCTGCGATGGGATCCTGGCCTACAGGTATGGCCGGCTTAAAGCTGCGGATATGATAAGGACCTGGATAAAGCATCTGATACTGTGTTTGTGCCCTCCCCCTGGGGTCAGGAAGAAGAGCTTGATTGCAGGCCTTTCCGGACACGGAACTGACGGGAGATCGTGGGCGGCACGTTCTTTCGATGAAATTGCAGATCCGGAAGGCATCCTGGGCGCCCTTCTGGAGCTTTACCTGGATGGCCTTTGCAGACCGCTTCCCTTTTCACCTGAAGTGTCATGGGAGTATATTTCGGCCTGTGAGAGGGGATTGTCGAAAAAGGATGCATTCGAGCGCGCCCGGCGGAAATGGATGGGCTCACCCATGACGATGAGGGAGTGTGAAGAGCCCTATAACGACCTGTGTTTCAAGGAAACAGGTCTCGTGGAGATTCCTGGTTTCGCCGAGGTTGCGGCCAGGGTGTTGAGTCCGTTGATCTCCAGCATGGAGGAATTGCAATGAGCGCAGGTAAAAGCGGGCATGGCCGGGCTTTCGACCTGCTCTCGACGCCGCTGGAGGGCACCACGCTCATAGAAGCCAGCGCCGGCACCGGAAAAACTTATACGCTCACCGCTGTTTTGCTCAGGCTGGTAGTTGAACACGGCATTGCGATCGATCGCATACTGGTCGTGACTTTTACCGAGGCGGCCACTGCCGAACTGAAGGAAAAAATTCGCACCACCCTCTGGTGTGCTTGTCAAGAAATTGAAGGGATCCCATCCGGTGACCGATTCCTGGCAGAGTTTGCGGCAGGACTGCAGAAACCGGAAATTGCCGCCGCAAGGCTACGGGAAGCGGTTGCATCATTCGACCTCTCGGTCATATGCACCATCCACGGCTTTTGCCGCAGACTGCTCCATGATAATGCGTTTGAGAGCGGAAGTCCGTTCGAGATCGAACTGGAAGTAGACCAGAAGGAAGTGCTGCGCAGCGTTGTCGAGGATTTTTGGCGCAGCCGGATCTATCGGGAAAGCAGCCTTTTCATTTCCTACCTGATGAATCGTTCGGTCGGCCCCGAAACGATCGCGGCGGTGATCGAAAATATTCCGAAAGGACCCTTCACCCGGCTGACTCCAATCGTGGAAATCCCGGACGTTTCGGCGGCCGAAAACCGTTTTATCTCTTCGTTCAGGCGGTTGAAACAGGCATGGATGGGTTCGGGCGGAGATGCGGCGGCCTTGCTCGAGGGGAGCGAAGCTCTTAAGCGGAACATATACCGGCCCGGTTCGATCCGTGGGCTTATAAGGGAAATGGAGGGGTATCTGGAGCAAAAAGAATTGAGCATGTCTCTGTTCAGCGGGTTCGAGAAATTTACCTCCTCCAAGATCGCGGGATCATGCAAAAAAGGTGCGTCCTGCCCCGTAAACCCGTTTTTCGATGCCTGCGAAATGCACATTGCAGAACACCGCAGGCTGGAGGAATTGTTCTCCGAAAAGCTGGTCGGGCTCAAATCACAGGCGTTTGCGTTTGTAGAGGAGACCCTGAAGCGGCGCAGGGAGGGAACCGGCAGAGTCTCGTTCGACGATTTGCTTCTCGATGTATACGATGCACTCGAAGGGCCGGCTGGCGGCCGATTCGTCCGAGCGGTCCGGGAATCCTTCGAGGCTGTGTTGATAGACGAATTCCAGGACACGGACGCGATCCAGTGGTCGATTTTCAAACGTATTTTTCACGGCAGCGGCTCAAGGCTCTTTATGATCGGAGACCCGAAGCAGGCGATCTACGGTTTTCGGGGTGCGGACATCTTTGCCTATATGCGCGCGGCCCGGGAGGCGCAAGCCAGGTACACGCTTCGGACCAACTGGCGTTCGGAGCCGGGTCTTCTTTCGGCGGTGAATACGTTGTTCAGTCGCGGCTCCCGGCCGTTTGTTCTGAACGATATCCCGTATACCCCATCTGATCCGGCATTCGAGGCTCCGGGCTTGAGCCTGGAGGGCCGGCTTCATCCGTTTAACATATGGTTTCTGCGGCCGGGAAGCGAAAAGTCCCTGGAGGGGAAGGTGAAAGCACGCGAGCGGATCGCGGACGCGGTGGCGGGAGAAATTGCACGCCTGCTCGAATCGGGACGCGGCGGCGTGGCCCGGATCGGAGAAGAGCCCCTGTCGGCGCGGCACATGGCCGTGCTGGTGCGGACGAACAAGGAGGCCGCGTTGATGCAGGAAACGCTTCGATCCCTGGGTATCCCGAGCGTTCGGCATCAAACGGGGAATGTGTTTGAAACCAGGGAAGCGGTCGATCTTCGAAGACTCCTCGCGGCGATCGCCGAGCCCCGGAATTCCGGTATTCTTCGGGCCGCGTTGAGCACGGACCTGATGGGCATGCACGGTGAGGACCTGGCTCGTCTGGAGTATGATCCCGACGAATGGGAGGTCATCGTGGATCGGTTTCAAACCTATAACCGGCTCTGGCACGAGACGGGCTTTATCCCCATGATGCACCGAGTGCTTTCCGAACACCGGATCGTTCCCTTCACGGTGTCGATGCCGGATGGAGAACGCCGTGCGACGAACCTGCTGCACCTGATGGAACTTCTGCAGCAGGCCTCTTCGGGCCGGCGGGCTCCGGAGGCTTTGATAAAGTGGCTTTCCGAACATATCGAAGGGGGCACCGGAGAACAGGACGAACACCTGGTACGCCTTGAGAGCGACAAAGAAGCGGTGACCCTGGTTACGATCCACAAGAGCAAGGGCCTCGAATACCCGGTGGTGTTCTGCCCGTTCAGCTGGGCGGATTCCTTGGCGAGGAAAGATCAGGCGCTGACTTTTCATGACCCGGCCCGGGGGTTCGAACTCGTAGTGGACATCGGCGAAAAATGGAACCCGCTGAACCAGGTGCTTGCCCAGGAGGAACTTCTGGCCGAAAACCTGAGACTTCTCTATGTGGCGCTTACACGGGCCAGGGCGGCATGCTACCTGGTTTGGGGTTCGATCGCCGGCACCGGCACGTCCGCGCCTGCATGGCTTTTCCACAGACCGGATCCGCTGCCGGAAACAGATGTTGTCAGCGCCCTCGACGAAAGGTGCCGTTCCCTCATCCCTCGGAGGCTCGAGGAGGAGGTCCACGAAGCGGCTGCCGGTGCGGCTGGAAATATAGGTGTCCTGCCTCTGCCGGAGGATCACGCGCACCCGTTGCGGCCCCTGGAAAACGTTTCGGAAGCGCTTTCGCTTCGGAATTTCACTGGCCGCATCGACAGGGAATGGCAGGTTGCCAGTTTCTCATCGCTCGTGCTGGGCGCTCGTTCTGCTCCCGAGTCGCCGGATTATGACGAAGCGGGTCCGGGGGCCGTTGTCTTCGAAGAGGAGGAGACGGCATCTCCGCCGTTTGTCGATATTTTTTCATTTCCGCGCGGAGCCCGGGCCGGGTCGTTTCTTCATGAACTGTTGGAACATACCGATTTCACGGCGGTAAATAAACCGGAAACGGTCGAAACCGTCCGCAGTCAATGCGCATTTCACGGCTTCGACCCTCAGTGGGCGGACGCCGTTACGGATATGCTCAAAAACCTGGTGTCGACAACCCTTTCTCCGGACCTCCCCGGATTCACCCTTTCGGATGTGAGGCCTGAAGACAGGATCAACGAGATGGAATTTTTGTTTCCGATTACCAGGATAACTCCGGAGCTGCTTGCGGGTGTTTTCCGAGCCGGCCCGGCGGGGATCCCGCCACGATTGCCGGAGACGATCGGCCGGCTGGAATTCTCCCCGGTGAGAGGGTTCATGAAGGGGTTTGTCGACATGGTTTTCCACAGGGAAGGCTGTTTTTACCTCGTGGACTGGAAATCCAACTTCCTTGGAGAAAAAATCGAGGATTACCGGCGGGACAGGCTCGAGCCGGCGATGGAGTCGGGTTATTACCATCTCCAGTACCACTTATACACACTGGCGCTTGACAGGTACCTGGCGCTACGAATCCCGGAATACCGCTACAGTGAGCATTTCGGAGGGGTTTTTTACCTGTTTTTGAGGGGGATAAGGCGTGAATCCGGTCCCGATTACGGAATATTCCGGGACAGGCCGCCGGAGGAAACGATCAAGGCGTTGCGGGCATGCATGTTTGAAAGGCGCCCGGAACAGGGGGTCGCCCGATGAATCTGGATGTCATGTTCGAAAAATTTTATTCCAGCGGGCTCTTTTCGGACATCAATCTGCATTTTGCGGAATTTCTCGCCGGGCGCTGCGGTGAAAGACCCGAAGTGTTTGTCGCCGGGGCGTTTGTAAGCCGCGCTTCTTCCAGTGGTCATATATGCATTGATCTCGAGGCGCTCGGATTTTCAGAACCCGGTATAACCGACATGATTCCGCCCGCTTGCCGGGATGCCGGGCTATGGGGGGATATCCTGATAGAAAGCGGCGCCGCGGCCGAACCGGGCGGATTCGCGCCGCTGGTGCTTGAAAAACCATTTAGGCTTTATCTTTTCAGGTACTGGCAATATGAAAAGGATTTGGCCGAAAGCCTTATCTGCCGGGCACGACAGCCTGCGGGAACGGGGGGCTTGCCTGTTTCTCCCGAGGCGCTCGCCGGGTTCCGGCGCCGCCGGGTTTCTTCGGAGCCGGACTGGCAACGCGTCGCGGCGTGCACCGCACTGTTGAAAAAATTATGCATCATTTCCGGGGGACCGGGCACGGGTAAAACCACGGTGGTAGGGGACATTCTTTCTCTGGCACTTTCAGCCGGCGAAGGCGCTTCCCCCCGGATCGCCCTCGCAGCTCCTACAGGCAAGGCCGCTGTAAGGCTTCAGGAAGCGGTGGGCGGAAAATTGGCCCCACTTGGCGTCCCGGCCTCGGAAATACCCGATGCCTCCACGATTCACCGCCTGCTTGGAACGGTGCGCGGTTCACCTTATTTCCGGCACGATGCCGACAACCCGCTGCCGTTCGATCTTGTGGTCGTGGATGAGGCTTCGATGATCGATCTTGCATTGATGGCCAAACTGGTCGCGGCTGTGCCGGAAAGCGCGCATCTTGTAATTCTGGGCGACAGGGATCAACTGTCATCGGTGGAGCCCGGTTCGGTGCTCGGAGACCTGTGCGGTGTGGAAGATATGAATCGATTTTCCGCCTCGTTCGTCGAATCTGCCTCGCGTTTCGAGGTTTTTCCGGGCGATGGGAAATTATCGAGGGGCAAGGTTTCGTCCGGGCCTCTGCTTGACTGTGTGGTTGAGCTTCAAAGAAGCTACCGATTCGAAGAATGGAGCGGCATAGGGAAAATCAGCAGGGCTGTGAAGCTTGGAAACGGAACTGCGGCGTTCGAAATGTTGGAGAGCGGTGACTTTCCTGACGCCGTTTGGAGGCATCTGCCGTCTCCCGATGGACTCGCACCCGCCATTTCATCCAGAATTCTCAGATTTTACCGGACCCTGTCTGCAGCGGATGAACCTGGCGAAGCACTTGATAGATTCGATGATTTCAGGCTTCTGTGTGCATTGCGCGAAGGACCGTACGGGGTTCGGTCCATCAACAGTCAGGTTGAAGCGATACTTTCCCGGGAAGGAGCCATCCGTCCGGACAACAGGTGGTATCGAGGCCGCCCGATCATGGTGACGAGCAACGATTACAGCTTGAATCTCTTCAACGGAGACCTGGGGGTCATTCTGCCGGATCCTTCGGCCGAAGGCCGGCGTCGAGCTTTTTTTCGGACGGGGGGTGTCATACGGTCGATTGCACCCGCCGGCCTGCCGGAACATGAAACGGTCTATGCAATGACCGTGCATAAAAGCCAGGGGGCCGAGTTCGACGAAGCATTGATAATTCTGCCGGATCGCGGATCTCCGGTGCTTACCCGCGAACTCATTTATACGGCTCTGACCAGGGCAAGAAGCCGTGTTGAAGTATGGGGCAGGCCGGAAGTTTTTATAAAGGCGGTAGGCTCCCTGACCCGCCGGGCTTCGGGTTTGGGGCACCGGTTATGGGGCGGGCCGGCGGGATCAAACGCCGGCGTTTTTCGTTGACACTCCGGCGAAGCTTCAAGTATACAATGCCGAAGAAGGATCGAGATCATTTCCCGCCGGCGTTTCCACATGAACACCGGAGTAGGTGTTGACCCGGGGTTTTATTCATCTTACCGCCCGCCGAGCTGTCCGCGGAAGCCGATGAAAGGGGAAACGACAACCAGACCACTTCTGTCGATTCAGGAATACCAACAGGAAGTTCTTTGTCTAAATTCCGATACCCGGTGTCCTGTTCTCGAAGAATATAAGCAGCAACGGACATCGACATCGAAAGTAGTGCTCCGTGCTGCCGAAAAAAGGGGTTTCGGGCTCCGGCTGACTTACGAAAATACGGTGGGTTTTTATTCCGCCTGAAAGAAGTTTCTATACGAGGATACAGATATGGATGAAACGATTACCATCAAAATCCCGAAAGGCCGGAAAAGCCTGATGATCGCAGAGGCGAAACGGGAAATGTGTGAAGCGCTCGCAGACCTCGACCCTCCTTTCAACGATGAGTTGGACAAGGTTAAGCTCCATGGTTGTTCAACTGCGGGGGGAGGTGTGCAAGTCATCTACCGGGTGATGCGCGGGGCTTTACGCAACTCCGATTCCGGTACCCGGAATGGGTGAATAGACCAGCAGTGAGACGGCCTGTTCATCAAATTTCCTTGAATGTAATGTCGAAGTGGAACGTTCCGGAATCCAGTTTTTTCTCCACTTCGTACTCCTTTTTCTCAAAAATCCTGAATAGGTGCAGCATGGGCTCGTTTTCCGCCAGGACCTCGGCGGTGAAGCCTAGAAGACCCTTCTTTTTAGCGAGATATATCAGATAGGCCAGCAACTCTCTGCTGATACCCCGGTTCTGGTAGTCATCCATAACCGCAAGAGCTACATCAGCCCTGTGCGTGTTGCTGTCGCTGAAATAACGTCCAACTCCGACTATTTCCTCCCGGTCCCCCGGATTGAGGATCGCAAGTATCGCCATGTCTTTCGTGTAATCCACCGCGACCAGTTTCTGCAGAAACGAATGAGGCATCTCGACGCGCCGGGAAAAAAACCGCCGGTAGATGGATTGCTCAGAGAGCGAATACACGAATTTCTTGAGCCGGGGTTCATCGGTTATTTTTATCGGCCGGAGGAATATTTCGAGACCGGTTTTGGTTGTCCGGTAGGTTTCGAGTTCTTCGGGGTACTCTCCTCCTTTTCCGGTTATGAAAATCTGGTCCCGGTAGATCAATCCGGCTTCTCTGGCCTGTTCGACGAGCCATGGCCTGAATTCCGGATGGGCGATTGAAATCAGCTCCATCGCCCGTTCACGGAGGCTTTTTCCGTGAAGATAAGCGATTCCGTATTCGGTAACCACGTAATGAACGTCACCGCGGTTGAGTGTGACCCCTGCTCCTTCACCGAGAAACGGAACGATTCTCGACACCTTCCCGTCAGCGGCAGTGGATTGAATCGCAAGAATGGTTTTGCCGCTCATCGAAAGCACGGTTCCCCGCATAAAATCAGTCTGCCCTCCTATGCCGCTGTAAAACAGCCGGCCGATGGATTCGGCGGTTGCCTGCCCTGTCAGGTCTATCTGCAGGGCGCTGTTGATGGCGGTCATATGCTGATGGGCGGCTATTCTGAGGGGATTGTTGGTCCGGTCTATGCCCCTGAAATGAACACGGGGATTATCATTCAGAAATTCATAGGTGGAAGCGCGGCCCATGCAGAAGGAAGCGACTGCAATGCCGGGGTCGACATTCTTTCTGGTATTATCCGCAACACCCGTTTTCATGAGTTCGGCGAGGCCGTCTGTGAACAATTCGGTATGTATGCCCAGGTGCTTTTTATCGCGGAGGCAGCTGAGCACCGTGTTGGGGACCTTTCCGTACCCAACCTGAATGGTGTCGCCGTCCTGTACAATCCGTGCTACATACCTGCCGATGCGCAGTGCTATTTCATCTGCCAGGTCGAGGGAGATTTCAGGAAGGCGTTCGTCATGCTCAATGAAGAAATCGATTTCCTCCATGTGCAGGGATGTGTCTCCATGAACCCTCGGCATTTGAGAATTAATCTGGGCGATGACTAATCCGGCGTTCTCCGCCGCTGCCCTGGTGACATCGACGCTGATCCCCAGAGACACGAATCCCTGCTCGTCGGGAGGTGACACCTGCACCATTGCCACATCCACAGGGACCAGTTTACGATGGAACAACCCGGGAACCTGGGACATGAACACCGGCGTGTAGTCGGCGTTGCCCTGGTTCACAAAATCCCTGTTTTTGTCACCGATGAAAAAGGAGTGACGGCGGCAGTGCCCCAGTGCTTTCCCGCCTGCTTCGGGGGCTATTCCGAGTGTCCATATATGCAGCAGTTCAGCGTCGAAGACGGCTTTCGGATGGGAACGGGCATATTCGGAAAACAGCTGCATCAGACGGCGGGGTTCGCCGCATCCTGTACCAATGAAAATCCGGTCTCCCCGGTGTATGTTCGAGAAGATCTTTTCCGGGGCGATGAATTTTTCGGGATATCGCTCCGTGTTTTTTTTCATCCGCTCACCTGTGAGAGTCCCATACATCCGTTAAACAGGCCTTCAGGAGGCTGTCAGTGCTTGAATGCACGCTGGCCCGTGAAAACCATCGTCACCCTGGGATCTGCTTCATTGCAGGCCGAGATAACCTCGTAGTCCCTCAAGGAGCCTCCGGGTTGAACAATGGCTCTTATACCCTGGCGAATCCCGACGTCGACTCCATCCCTGAACGGAAAAAACGCATCGGACACCATAGTGGCTCCCGTGAGCCCGCCTTTGGCTTCTTCCGTAAGACGATTTATTTCCTCCAGGAGATCCCGGTCTCTTTTTCCACGCTCGACAGCCAGTTCGAGATCCTTGTAAGGAATTCCATGCTTTTTGAAACACAACGCGTCGGCATATTTTGTCTTTGCTTTGTAAACCGCTATTTCAGCCACTCCCACACGGTCCTGCTCGCCGGTGCCGATCCCTACGGTGACCCTGTCTTTAACATATATCACCGAGTTTGATGTGATTCCCTGCTCCACCTGCCACCCGAAGAGGATGTCTTCGAGTTCGCTTTCATCCGGTTTACGTTCTATGGCATAGGTTTTCCCGTCGTGAACGGCTTCGGCGGGCAGAAAATCAGCAGCACTTCTGATGCGGTTCACCGGCGACTGCTGGACGATTATTCCACCGTCGTTAAGGCTTTTGAAATCCAGGAAGCGAAAATCGACGTATTCGGCGAGGCGGTCCATGCGAGCCACCCGTATGATCCTCAGATTCGCCCTTCGGCCGAGAATGTCTACGACGCCTTCTTCAAAATCGGGTGCTGCCACCACCTCCAGGTAGTTGCCGGCGACGAGTTCGGCCGCAGCTTTGTCAACCGGACGGTTGAACAGGGCACAGCCTCCAAAAGCTGCTATGCGGTCGGCCATGTTCGCTCTTTCGTAAGCCCCGGCTATGGATTCTCCGCAGGCCACACCGCAGGGGTTGTTGTGCTTGACAATAACCACGCACGGCCTGCCGGTCAGATACTTCATGATATTGAGCGCATTGTCCACGTCGGTCAGGTTGGTTTTTCCCGGGTGCTTTCCACTCTTTATCATGTCGGCTTCAGACACCGCAGATACGAGGCCACGGCCGGGCTCTATGAAGCTGCATCCGCCGAGCACCAAATTGCCGTTCACCAGTTCATAAAGTGCGGCCTCCTGCCCCGGGTTTTCTCCGTAGCGAAGACCTTTTTCTATCAGCTCACCGTTTTCCCCTGCTATTTTCCATGTTCGTTTGCGGTAAACAAGTTCTTCGTCCCCGAAAGAAATTTTCATCGTCGAAGGAAAATGGTCGTCCATTACCGTACGATACATCTTTTTTAAATCACCGCTCATATATTCCTCCTCTGGGCGTAACGAGTTTAAAAAGCAGCCCCTTTTTCCATACTGTTATGTCTTTCGACATATGCATAGGCGTTGTGGTTATGGATTGATTCGAAATTTTCACATTCCACCGCAAACCATGTGATGTTGGGATCATGACTGAGCTTGACGGAGACATCCCTTACGATATCCTCAACGAAACGAGGGTTCATATAAGCTTTTTCGGTTACGAATTTCTCATCTTCCCTTTTAAGGACCGAAAAAACATCACAGGATGCCGCTGATTCAATGATCCTTATCAGGTCTTCGATCCATACGAATTTTTTGAAACGCACCTGGAGCCGCACTTCCCCCCGCTGGTTATGTGCACCGAAATCACTGATCTCTTTTGAACAGGGGCACAGTGTGCAAATCGGCACCCGGATTAGCAGCACAAGGTCGGTGGTTGCGGTCAATGCCCCTTTCATCGTGCAGAAATATTCCATCAGGCCCTCCAGGCCGGTCACGGGAGCACGTTTCTTGATGAAATACGGGAAGGTCACTTCGATATGAGCGCTTTCGGCATCCAGCCGCTCTTTCATGTCTTCAAGGATTTTCGAAAGATTCCGAAGCGAGATCCTGCGGCTGTATTCGTTCAGGATTTCGACAAAGCGGCTCATGTGGGTGCCCTTGTAATAACGCGGCAGGCTCACATACATGTTGATTTCGGCGACGGTCTGCTGTTCCCCCATGTCTTTGTCCAGAACCGTTATCGGATACCTTATGCCTTTCACCCCCACCTGGTCGATGTCGATGTTTCTATGGTCCTTGTGATTTTGGATGTCTTCCATTTAGAAAATCTCCGGGTTAAATGTCCGCGGGTTTATATTTGGAGGCGAAAAGATCCGCATCATAGGGGGCCCTTCTGCCGGGGCATCTCTCCCGCGGGCACAGCTTGCAGCTTTGAAAGTTGTGCTCGCTGGGAAAAGTGAACCGGCTCAGTGATTTGGTAGGAAGCATCAGACAGCTGTCGGTGAGCCTGACGCCGGTCGCCGCCACCCCGTTACCGAGCAGTTTGAACAGTCGGGATTGTTCCGTGATGGGCCAGTCTTCGAGGGATCCAGGGCTCATGGAAGAAATCCGCCCCGAAGCGTTCAAGACTGTCACCATGGCATCCACGGCTTCAACGGCCTTTCTTAGTGCATTCTCTTTGATCGTGTCGGCCCAGAAGCTTTCAAGAATGTCATTGTACCGGGACGCCCACGTGTCCAGTTCCACCCCGCAGGTGGCCACGTTCGCGAAAACCCTGTGCGCTTCATCGAGGTTCACCCTGAGGATTCGACTGCGGAATTCTATACCTTCAATCACCACATGGTCCTCCCCGTGTTTTTCTATGGAGCAGACCGCGCAGAAGGCTTTCGGTCCGGCTATGTCGCGGGCCTCCGACACCATTCGATTGATTGTGCCCGCATCACGGGAATGTTCGCCGACGTGCAGGGTTTTAAGAAGTTTTCCGGTGTCGGGATTGAATTTAATATCATCTATAAGATAAGATTCCATTGATTTTTCTACATCCTCCCGGCATGGAAGTGAATCTGAACGATCAGCTGCACCCAAATCCACCGTCTGACTTTTCAATGGTCACAATGGGTAATGGCTGATATAATAATCAATTCAGTCAATTTACAAAGGAGTATACATTCATGGCGGAGAAGGCGCAACTAATCATCGACGGTAAAACTTACACCCTTCCTGTAGTCATCGGCTCCGAAGGAGAAAAGGCGCTGGATATCTCCTGCCTTCGCAAGGAAACCGGCTACGTGACCCTGGACCCGGGCTACGCGAACACCGGGAGCTGCATCAGCGCAATAACCTTTGTGGATGGGGAAAAAGGCATTGTCCGTTATAGGGGGATCCCGGTCGAAGAACTCGCGGAGCATTCCAGCTTTGTTGAAACAAGCTACCTGTTGATTTTCGGTGAACTGCCTTCTATGCCGGCGCTGAGGGCGTTTTCCGAGTTGTTGAACGACCATTCCCTGGTTCACGAAGATATGCGGGAATTTTTTGAAAGTTTTCCCCGGCGTGCTCATCCCATGGGTATTCTTTCATCCATGGGTGAATGCATTGAGGGCGTTCTACCCGGAGCTGAGGGAGAGGAATCAGGAGGAAGAGACAAAGATCACCTTCGCCCGGTTGATATCAAAAATGAGGACGATGGCCGCAATGTCCTACAAAATATCGAGAGGTCACAGGGTCGTTTATCCACGCCACGATTTGAGTTACTGCGCCAATTTTTTAAACATGATGTTCGACTCTCCGGTCCGTCCCTGCCAACTCGACGACGACATTATAAGGGCTCTTAATGTGTTCTGGATCGTCCATGCGGATCATGAGCAGAATTGTTCGACCACTTCCGTGCGATTGGTCGGCAGTGCCAGGGTGAATCTATACGCCGCGATTTCAGCCGGCATATGCGCGTTGTGGGGACCTCTTCACGGGGGGGCGAACCAGGCGGTCATAGAGATGCTCAGGCAGATCCGTGACGGCGGGGGTGATCCCCAGCCCTTCATACAAAAGGCCAAGAACAAGAAAGAGCCGTTCAGGCTGATGGGATTCGGACATCGTATTTATAAGCACTATGACCCGCGTGCCCGCATTATGGAGAAATGGTGCCATAAAGTGCTTTCAAAGCTGAAACGCCAGGACCCGCTCCTTGACATCGCCAAGAAGCTCGAGGAAATCGCCCTTGAAGATCCGTACTTTATTGACCACGAACTTTATCCGAATGTCGACTTTTACAGCGGTATAGTACTTCGTGCAATGGGTATCCCTGAAAACATGTTCCCGGTGATGTTCGCAATCGGCAGGCTCCCGGGGTGGATAAGCCAGTGGAAGGAATCCCTGAGTTCACAGGAAAGCAAACTTTACAGGCCAAGACAGATCTACACCGGTCCGTCGGAGCGGAAATACACCCCGAGAGAGCACCGGCTCCAGCCTTATGAAAACGAGATGTTCGACGAAGAATTTTTATGGCCCAAGTTTCCTGACAGGGATTTTGAGTGGACCCGCTAGTTGCTTGACGGGTTTTGCGTCATATTATAGGCTTTCATCATTGACGGCGTCGTAAAAAGTCCAACTGCTGCGCTGCGCTTCATCCTTCGGTCGCTGCAGCGTACTGCAAGTACGCCTCACTCCTCAGGATTCGCACGCCTTGCATTTGAACTTTTTCCGTAGCCGTCTTATTTGTGAGTTCCCACGAACTCATCATCGTTGAATTTTTGCTATTTTGAAAGGCGGCTTACATGATTCTCGGACTCGATGTCGGAGGAACCCAGACCGATTCGGTGCTAATAGATCGGGGGCGAATCGTCGCGGAATACAAAGTACCTACCGGCGGAGATCTGCTTGAAACCCTTGGGGATTCCCTCGCACGAACGTTTGATGGCCTGGAGCCGGGGGCGGTCGAACGGATGGTTTTTTCCACGACAATGGCGACCAACGCGATCGTCCAGAAAAGGATGGATCCCGCCGGGGTGATCGTCTCCGCCGGGCCGGGCATTGATCCCGCGCTTCACGAGGTGGGGCCGTGTTATCACGTGGTCCCGGGATGTATCGATCATCAGGGCTTCGAAGTCTGGAAGCTTGACCGTTCTATGGTTGCCGGGGCGGCCGCGGACATCAAGAGCCGGGGCATCGACAGCCTCGCCGTCGTCGGCAAATTTTCTGTCCGCAACCCGCTTCACGAGGAACAGATCCGAAACTGGGCCGGTGGAGATTTCAGCCATGTGGCGATGGGACATCACATTTCCGGATCGCTCAATTTTCCCAGGCGCATAACCACCGCATATTTAAATGCGGCTCTTTCGGCGATACACCACCGGTTCATCCACGCTTTGAGTGAAACTCTTTCCAGGATGCACCTCGAAGCCAAGCGCTATCTTTTAAAACCGGACGGCGGCACATGCTCCCCCGACTCCGGCCCGGCTCTTCCTTCAAGGACGGCTCAGTCCGGACCCGCCGCAAGCGTGATGGGGGCGCTCGCGCTGGATGGATGCGAAGGAACAACGCTTGTGCTCGACATCGGCGGCACCACCACCGACATGAGCGTCGTACTGGACGGAGTGCCGCTTATTGATCCCAGGGGTATCGCCCTGGGGCCCTATCTGACGCTGGTTCGTTCCCTGATCACGCATTCCGCGGGAATCGGTGGGGACAGCAGGGTGAGGCTTCAGCAGGACGGAAGCCTGTCAATAGGCCCCGAAAGGGTGGGCGCCCCCGTTGCTTTCAGGGGTCCTGCCCTCACGCCGACCGACGCGATGGTTGCCCTGGGTCTCCTGGATGCCGGTGACCGGGGGGCCGCCCTGGAGGCGATGGAGACGATCGGCGCTCCTTCCGGCGCGGGGCGCGCCGACGCAGCCCGTCTCGTGCTGGAATCGACCGGACGGCGGATCGCCGATGAAGCCCGGGAATTTGTTGCAAGACTCAACTCCAGACCCGTTTACACGATACATGAAGTGCTGCACGATAGACCGATCATTCCTTCCAGGGCGGTTGTCATAGGAGGCCCCGCCGCCCAGCTCGCACCTTTTGTAGCAGAGGCCCTCAGCGTGGATTGCTCGGTGCCTGAACATTACGGGGTGGCCAACGCGGTGGGCGCCGCGGTTGCAAGGGTAACCGCCATGGTGACCCTGCAGGCTGACACCGAACGGGGCACCGTGATGATACCGGAGGTTGGTATCAACAGGCCCATTCCCAGGGAATTCGACATCCATGAAGCGGAGGCTCTTGCCAGGGAGGCCCTTCGGTCGGCGGCGACCTCCGCCGGGGGGGAAGCGGAGGAAATATCCGTGGTCGAACGGCAGTGCTTCAACAAGATAAGGGGTTATTCCCGCATCGGCAGGAACATCCGGCTCAAACTGTGCGTCACCCCGGGTCTCATAGCCGAATGGAGCAGGGGGGTATAAAATGTTGAAGGCGTCCCGGAAAACCGGAATCGTTTTTTTCCCGGCATATGATTGGGCCATAAGCCCGTCGCACCCGGAGAGGGAGGAACGGCTCCTTTACACCCAGGATCAGGTTCAGGAGGAGGGGCTCCTGGATGTGGAAGGAATAGTGGAATATCGGGTCAAGCCGGCTACGCATGAAGACATCCGGCGCGTGCATTTTTGCATACCAGATGAAAAGAGCGTGGTGACCGAAAGTCATTTGATCTCGGCCGGGGGCTGCCTGGTTGCGGCAGACGCCGTCATGCGCCGCGAGGTTCAAAACGCCTTCGCGCTCGTGCGTCCTCCCGGACACCATGCGATGCGTGTTGTTCATGGTAACCGGGGGTTTTGCAATATAAACATGGAAGCGGTGATGATAGAGTATATCCG